>NZ_JAGFJM010000115.1 GCF_024102715.1 Nitrosomonas communis | reverse complement strand
GCCAACTGCGGCACGGTTTCTTCCCCTCGGATGGCTGCCAATGCAACTTTCGCTTTGAATTCACTGGAATATTGCGCGCGTTTCTTGCTCATGGTTATTTCACTCCTTTTCTGTTTTACCAGAGCTTAACAACCTGTCCAGTTTTTGGGTACCACTTCACCGGCACATGGAGACAAGGCTGAGGGCAAAGAAAGGTTGCTGATTTTTGGTGAGTCAGTACTCGTGAACGTAGCGCAGGGAACAATGCGGGATGTGCTTGGCATGGAAAATCTAAGCGTTCGAGCTGATCCTCAGATCCATTTCAAATATTGCCTAACTGCCTGTGATGAGTCTGAGATATTTGTTCTTACACGCGAGTTCGCCAGCTACTGCGTAGTAATTCATGAGCCGCCAAACCTACTAGTTGTTAACAAACAGATCTGGTGAGTGACGATGTTCTTTCCATAAACCCACTATCGATCTTGCGTTGACTACGCTCGCACCAGATATTTTTTGCTATGCTGGATGACGCATGTGCCGAATCACGCTACGTTATTTGATCTGGAGGTTGATCCGCCTGCGTTGTGGGAGGGGCAGTGTGAGCGGTGTGGATTTTCTTCATCTCTATAGATTATTGTAGTTGTTTCAATCTCTTTGGGTTGAATTTCCCGTCCCCTTGGGGCGTTAGAAACATCTGAGGCGGCCGTCCCGTAGGGAAAAATAGCGTAATACCTCGTTCTTGCAACGAGGATAGTCGTTTTTAGGTTGCCGCGATTTTTATTGTGATGGAACAATGAAGATCTTCTCAGCTATCCTGCAACTCGACGTTATCATCAAAATTCTTGATCATCCCGGTATACCCACTTGAGCACTGCCTCGATCATATCTGCACAAGGACTTTGAATCTGCATGATCTTCACCCTTTTTTTGACAACTAATTTAGCTTTCAGTACATTCAATTCTTATGAAAAAGGATGTTTGTTTTTCTTATTGCCACCGTGTCGTTTAGTTTTAATTTAAACCATGAAATACTAATGCCACTACCGATTCCAATTGCTCAACAAATGACTGAACCAATAGCCTTGGAAAAAAAGGGGTGTAGGGTTTTTGTATCTTACTCGCACAAAGATTCAAAAAAATATGTGAACCAGTTCATGGAAATTTTTAAACTTGAGCTGCGCGGATCGTCACAGTTAGGCATTACGCCAGAGCAGGTATTTTTTGATCGAAACAACCTGCTTGCCGGGGACGAGTGGCATGAGTCCATTCAGTGCGCACTCGAAGAGGCAGATTATTTTGTGTTTTTGGTGAGTGCTCATTCGCTCTCCTCTGAGTTTTGCTATTCCCGTGAGCTTGCAATTGCCGTGGGGAAGGCATTACCGATTATTCAAATTGTATTGAATTATTGCCCTTGGGAAAAACAGCCGCTTCCAGGCGATAGCAAGAAACGGACACTGGGCGATCTTGGCGCATTACCCAAGGATGATCGCTTCTCACTCAAGCCGATTGCTGAATGGAGAAATCAACACTACGCATGGAACGAGGTTGTAAAGCAACTGACTGAGCGCTTATCAAAAGATCAATCCCAACCGATCACATCCCGGCTGACCAGTGCCATAGAGGCGGTAGCGCAATCTTGCAGCCGGCTTGGTTCGCTGTTGCCTTATTTTTGCAACCAGACCGTCCCGGTGAATGAGTTTCAAAGGCAAGTTAAAACCTGGAATCGTACCGCGCTATTGGTGCTAACCAAGGGTGTGCATAATGACAACACGCCCCGTTTCTGGGAACGCCTGCAGAACAAGAATCTCAAAGATTATTTGGCTACACACAATGAACAACTGCTCGAATCAGCACGGCGTTTTGTATGGCCGCTAAGCGACGGCGAGGTGCCCAAAGCGGAGGATTTGACATCTGACATGATGAGCGCGCTATCAGACGCCTTGACTGGCAATGCTTCTCAGTTAAACGATGCGTCTTCACTGGCTCAATGGCTTTCTACTTCACCGCACGTCGTCCCACTGGTAACGACGCTGCCTAGAGCATCGAAGGAAATCATAGCGGCAGGCATTCGGGCGTTACTGGATCTGCTCGAACGATGCTCCACAGAAACGCCTCTGAATCGGCTTGTCATCGCCATGCTGATTGAGGACGACAGCCTCATCAGCGAGAAAAACCTAGGCAAGGCACTGAAGATCCCGGGTTATCAACGGACACACCTCATCGACCTTGCGCCGCTCAAAGAAATTGACCAAGATGACATTAAGCGTTGGCATCGAGACTATGAAATCGAAAAATTGTGTTGTGTCGATGAAGAAAATTTGCTGAAAAGCGTTTTCACTGATGCCTTAATCCATTCCTTACGCATGCGCCAATTTGCTGAAAAGTTGTCGAAATTTTACGATCGTTAAAGAGGAGGGAAGAGCATATGACATTCCATAAATTTCGTGGGGAAGGACCCATTGAAGGCGCAGCAGCCAACCCGCTGGTAACAGGTGTCGATTCCCTGCGCGACCCGCAAGGGTATCGGGCTGGGAAAGATCTTGCCAATGCGGTCAACGTGGCGCTCGCCTTGCAAATGCCGCTTCTGGTTACCGGCGAGCCGGGAACGGGAAAGACGCAACTGGCCTATCGGCTGGCAGTAGAGCTTGAAAAAACAGAAGTGTTGCGCTTTGACACAAAGTCATCCAGCCAAGCCAATGATCTTTATTATCACTTTGACAGTATCCGGCAATTTGGACAATCACAACTGAATGCTGCGAGCGGTAGACCTCTCCCGGAAAGCAAAGAATTCATTCGGTTCTCAGCAATGGGACAGGCTATTTTACGCACGCTCGACCCTGACGATGTCGAGTCACGCCTGGGCCTTGCCTGGCGACATACCAAACCCGTTTCTTCAGTCGTAATGATCGATGAAATTGATAAAGCACCCCGCGATTTTCCGAATGATTTGCTGAATCAGATCGAGAACCTCGAGTTTACAGTGCCTGAACTCGGTCACACTTTCAAAGCGAATCGGCACTATAACCCAGTCGTGATCATAACCAGCAATTCCGAGAAACAACTTCCCGAACCCTTTTTACGCCGTTGCGTATATCACCACATCGAGTTTCCCAGAGATCAAAACGAGATCGAGCAAATTCTGGGAGAACGGCTGCGGCAACTTCAGCTTGGTGGGCTGGCTTACCGCGAAGCATTAGTCTTTTTCTTCAAAGTGCGGGCGCATGCTGCACTGGCCAAGAAGCCTTCGACGTCGGAGCTTCTTGATTGGTTTCGTTCGTTATCGAATGCAGGTCTATTACTGGATAAG
>NZ_JAGFJM010000093.1 GCF_024102715.1 Nitrosomonas communis | reverse complement strand
CGTCATCACGTGAATATCAATATGTGCCGTGCAAAATCAGTGGCAACCTACACCAATTCTATCTTGGCACACCAAGAGGTTGCGCAGGATGGCTACCAAGAAGCATTACTCCTGGATGTAGATGGGTATGTTGCCGAGGGTTCGGGGGAAAATATTTTTATCATTAAACAGGATAAGCTTTACACACCTGATTTAACTTCTTGTCTTGAAGGCATCACGCGCAATTCAGTAGTTGAGCTAGCACAAGAAATGAATATCCCTGTAATCGAAAAACGCATTACCAGAGATGAGGTCTATTGCGCGGACGAAGCATTCTTCACAGGAACAGCTGCAGAGATCACTCCGATTCGAGAACTCGATAATCGCGTCATTGGCAATGGTAAACGTGGTCCAATTACGCAGCAGTTGCAGGCTTTGTTTTTCGATTGTGTCAGTGGTAAAGCCACCAATCATACTGATTGGCTACATTATGTTTGACTTAGTTTAATGGAGCATTTCATGAACAACCCAACCATGCTCAATCAGAGGCAAATTGAAATCACTGAGGACGATTTACCTTTGCATTGTCCGATACCATCTATGCAACTATGGAATAGTCATCCCCGGGTATTTTTACCCATTGAAGCCACCGGTGAGGTGTTATGCCCTTATTGTGGAACACGTTACATCTTGAAAGGTGGCGCAAAAGCAGGACATCATTGAATCAATCGGAAAACAATATTTCTGATTAACCAATAATCCTGGAAGCTGCAGCTGGCCGCCGAGTTGGGAAGCTGAGATCATGGCATATAGGAGAATTTCTGGAATTTCCTTTTTCACCTGTATGGTAAGATCACTACAGGGCACATCGCATATTGCTCCAAGCGCGAATACAGCGCTGCCCTTCGCTGCCGAGAGAGCCGCCCCGTGGCTTCATCGCGTATTACCCCGCACCCGGTCACTGCACTACACCCCGTCAACTGCAGCTCCAGGATAATTGGAATAATAGACAGTAGTAAATTCCAACAAATAATTACATGCCAACTGCTTTTAAATCCTGATCCTTTGGGGCATTACGCCATGAACAAAATTCCACATGAAGTTTTTAAAGCCTATGATATCCGAGGTATCGTACACACCGTCCTAACCAATGATGTAGTTGAAATGATTGGTCATGCCATTGGCTCTGAGGCGCGAGCGCGTAAACTGAATACTATTGCAATAGGACGGGATGGCAGGCTATCCAGCCCTTCCCTTGCGCAAGCTTTGGCAGAAGGATTACAGAAAAGTGGCATTCAAGTTATTGATGTCGGCATGGTACCCACGCCGATGCTTTATTTCGCTGCACATGAGCTTTGTAACTACACCGGCGTAATGATCACAGGCAGCCATAACCCACCAGATTACAATGGTCTGAAAATAGTTCTCGGCGGTGAAACGTTAGCAGCTGAGACAATTCAGGCATTACGTTCTCGTATAGAAAACAATAATTTAGTATATGGCAGGGGTAGTTATAGAACACATGTTATTACGTCAACCTATTTCCAACACATTACCAATGATGTCAAATTAGTTCGTCCAATGAAAATCGTTGTTGATTGCGGCAATGGGATAACAGGAACTTTTGCACCGGCGCTTTACCGGAACTTGGGTTGTGAAGTAATAGAGTTATTTTGCGATGTAGATGGAATGTTCCCCAATCATCATCCAGACCCATCAGTACCCAAAAATCTGCAGGACGTCATTCATGCTTTAGCTACTACTGATGCAGAAATAGGTTTTGCATTTGACGGCGATGGTGATCGGCTTGGGCTTGTAACCAAAGATGGATGCATTATTTACCCTGATCGCCAACTCATGTTATTTGCTGCAGATGTATTATCTCGAAACCCTGGCGGACAAATTATTTTCGATGTTAAATGCACACGCAATTTAGCAAAATGGATCGAACAGCATGATGGCAAACCCGTCATGTGGAAAACAGGGCATTCATTTATTAAAGGTAAGCTAAAAGAAACTGGCGCACTACTAGCAGGAGAAATGAGTGGTCATATTTTTTTCAAGGAACGCTGGTATGGTTTTGACGATGCGCTTTATACAGCAGCCCGATTATTAGAGTTGTTAAGTAAGCAAAATGATATTAATGCCGCCTTGCATGCTCTTCCAGATGCTCTTAATACCCCGGAATTACAAATAAAACTGAAAGAAGGGGAAAATCACGCCTTGATAGAACAGCTTCAAAAAAATGCACACTTCAATCATCCAGAGAGAATTGTCACCATCGATGGATTAAGGGTTGAATACAAGGATGGATTCGGTCTGATACGCGCTTCAAATACAACCCCAGTTGTGGTTTTACGTTTTGAAGCAGATGATGAGGAAGCACTACAGCGTATACAACAAGACTTCCGTAACATCATACTACAGTTCAAACCAGACGCCGCATTGCCCTTCTAAGAATTAATGCCTGATCAGCGTTTCTCGCAGCATTAAAAAGCTCGCCGTAAAACCGTTTGTCATTACGCTTACCAGTCAAGAAAGCTATCCTATTCAAATCATATAGTAAAAATAAGCTACCAAATTATGCTGTAATTAAACTGATCAAGTTGGCCAGCCACGCGATGTATTCCTGTAATTAATGCAACTCATTTTCTCCTGAACAGTTATGCTGTATGTTACGACACAATAGGGGAACTTGATTTGTGAACAATTATCAAATTGGCATGAAACTTTACTACCTGATCATTGTATTACCACTATTATTTCCTGCAAATATTTTTGCAGACGAGCTCCCCGACCTTGGTGATATATCACAAGCCACGATCACACCTCGTCAAGAACGAGAGATCGGCTTGCAGATTATGCGTCAAATCCGCGCAGATCCCAGTTATCTGAATGATGCTGAAGTAGCAGGCTACCTCAATAACCTAGGTAATAGGCTCATTTCAGCCTCAAATGAAGCAAAATTCGATCAGTCATTCGAATTTTTTGCGCTGCAAGATCCGTCCATTAATGCATTTGCTTTACCAGGTGGATTCATGGGTTTCAACAGTGGATTAATTATCGCCGCGCAGAGTGAATCTGAATTAGCAGGGGTTATGGCACATGAAATTGCGCACGTTACCCAGAAACATCTTGCAAGAATGATTTCTGGACAGCAACATATCGGCCTCATCACTTCCATTGCTGCACTTGCTTTGGCTATCCTCGCATCTCGCTCCAATCCTCAAGCAGGCCAGGCAGTCCTCGCTACTGCACAAGCCGGCGTTATTCAGTCACAGTTAAACTTTACACGTAAACATGAGAAGGAAGCGGATCGAATCGGTTTTAATATTTTATATAAAGCTGGGTTTGATCCTCATGGAATGCCAGCCTTTTTTGAACGCTTACAAAATGCCGGGCGATATTATGAAAACGGAGCACCTTCTTATCTGAGAACGCATCCACTCACTTATGAGCGCATAGCGGATATTGAGAATCGCACACGAGAATTATCATATCGTCAAGTTCCTGACAGCATCGACTTTCATTTAGTTCGAGCTAAGCTGAAAGCTTTGCAGGGAAATTCTGCCGATAGAGTAACGGAATTTGATTCACGCCTACAAGATAAGCGATATGCAAATGAGACTGCAGAGCGTTATGGTCTGATTTATGCACTATTACGTGATAAGCAGCATAAGCGTGCCGAGAAGGAGTTAAACGAACTTTACCGGGTCATTCAAGCTGATCACACTGTCAGTCTGCTTAAGAATCACCGTTTGGGCAAACCCGTTCTGGTTGAGAGCGACTATTTACAATCGGGAGCCATGATTGAAACACTTGCAGCACGTGTTAAACTGGCTAACAAGCAAATTAAAGATGCATTCAATATTTACCAAAATGCACTAAAAGCATATCCCCAGCACCGTGCATTAATTTATGATTACATAGCAGCGTTACTAAGTCACAAAAATGCAGAGGTCGCACTTGAATTCATCAACAAGCAGTCGCAAGTCATTCATGATGATATCAATCTTTATCGGCTGGAAGCACAATGCCACGCTGCGCTTGGAAACGCTATGCTCCAGCATCGCGCGCAGGCAGAAATCTATATCCAAGAAGGAAAGTATCGTGCTGCAATTGAGCAATTAGAGATTGCTTTACGTAAGGATAATGGCAATTTTTATCAATTATCCAGTGTAGAAGCTCGCCTGCGGCAGCTCAAGGAATTCGTTGCTGCCAATGAAAAAAAGGAATGATTCCGGTTGTCATTCTTAAAGCCAATCATCAACGCAAATAATCTTCTACTTAATAATTTCATTGCCCAGATAAGATTTGATTCACTCTCTGATGACACGCCTTAATTTCAGAAATAAATCGATTGTTTTATTGATAATTCTATTATTGGGCGCGATTTATGGATATACAAGCAAAACACTAGAATCGGGAAAAGAAGAATACCGAACTAAGACAGTTGACCGTGGAGACATTATTCAAATTATTTCGGCCAATGGTACGCTAACGCCAGTTGAGCTTGTCAATGTAGGCACCCAAGTATCGGGTACTGTATTCAAAATCTATGTAGATTTTAATGATCAGGTAAAAACAGGTCAGATTCTGGCTGAACTTGATCCAGCTCTGCTCAAAGCGCAATTGCAGCAATCAGAGGCTAACCTTAAGAGCGCTCAAGCCACCGCAAGAAATGCAGCCAGCAAGGCTGCTCGTGGTCGCACTCTTTTACAAAAAGGATTTATTTCCAATGAAGCACTCGATGAAATTGAACGGGAACTGGATATCGCCCATGCTCAGGTAGCTGTTAGTAAAGCTAACGTTGAACGTGATCGCGCCAATTTGAATTACAGTGTCATTCGGTCACCAATTTCCGGCGTAGTTGTCGCGCGGGACGTGAATGTCGGGCAAACTGTTGCGGCTAGTTTCCAGACACCTATCCTGTTTCAGATTGCCCGCGATCTTCGGCAAATGCAGATTAATATCAGTGTTGCCGAAGCTGATATTGGCCAGATACATGCTGATCAGGAAATCACCTTTACGGTAGATGCATTCCAGGAACGGGAATTCACCGCTTTTGTTAAACAAATACGATTAAATCCGACTATTCAGGAAAATGTTGTTACCTATAACGTGGTCGCAATAGTCATCAACGATGATGGCACGCTGTTACCTGGCATGACAGCGAATGTCCGTTTCATCGTAAACCATAAAAACGCCGTTCTTCGTGTACCTAATGCAGCACTTCGCTATAAGCCGAGCAATACAATGTCTGCCTCTGGCATACCCCCGGCCAGACAAACTCGTCAGCCTCAGCTCTACCGCCTTAAAAACAACATCCCTGCACCGATAAATATCGTAACAGGAATCACGGATGGGAATTACACTGAAATCATTTCGGGCGATCTAAAAGAAGGGGATGAGCTGATTATTGGTGATACTGCCGGCAAAAAGCAAAATGAATCATCTATAAGCAATTTCAGGTTCAGGATGTTCTAATGTCAGGCAAAGACCGCACCCCTACCCAAACATTGATTCGGGTGGAAGATTTATGCAAAGTATATCAGCTGGGAAGTCATACAAACCAACCAATTCGTCATCAGGTACTTTTTGATATCAATCTTGAAATTTACCCTGCAGAATTTATTGCTATTATGGGGCAATCTGGTTCTGGCAAGTCTACCTTGATGAACATACTGGGTTGCCTTGATACACCTACAAGTGGTAACTATTGGTTAGCTGGCCGCAATGTGGCATATTTATCTAATGATGAGTTGGCGCATGTACGAAACCGTAATATAGGCTTTGTATTTCAGGGTTTTAATTTACTCAGGCGTATGACCGCACTAGATAATGTTGCAGCCCCACTACTGTATGCTGGCATGAATCGCAATGAAAGCCGCAAACGCGCATTGACATTACTACAGCAAACAGGTCTGGGTCAATTTACGCTGCATTATCCCAATCAGCTTTCCGGTGGACAGCAACAGCGTGTAGCAATCAGTCGGGCATTGGTCAATCAACCACAGCTTATCTTGGCTGATGAACCGACTGGCAATCTTGATACCCAGACCAGTCATGAAATCATGGCATTATTTAAACAGCTGAATAGTGATCAGGGTATAACGATTATCCTGGTAACTCATGAAGATGATATCGCCTCCTATGCTAACCGATTCATTCGATTGAAGGATGGCCGCATTATCCAGGATGGAGGCAAAGGCACTCTTTTATCTATACCGTTCCAGGACAAAAGAATTACAAGTCAGCCATGAAATTGTTGATCATTATTAGTGAAGCCTTTCGTGCCTTGCAACTCAATCGCTTGCGCACCGGGCTAACCATGCTTGGGATGATCATCGGCGTTGCCGCAGTCGTCTTGATGCTATCCATCGGTCAAGGTGCTCAAATCAATATTAGCAACACAATAGCTTCTATGGGAAGTCATTTATTAATCGTAGTACCGGGCGCAACCTCCTCAGGAGGATTACGCTTCGGCAGTGGCAGCGTAAAAACATTAACAGCAGGTGATGCGCAAGCCATAGCAGAATTATCCTCAGTTGAAGCGACTGCACCTGTCGTTTCTGGAATTGCCCAGTTTAGTTATGGCGCTAATAATTGGAGTACAACGATAACAGGTGTAACTCCAGACTATTTTTCTGTTAGTAATTGGGAAGTAGAGAGTGGTTCGATATTTTCTGAAGCAGACTTGCGCTCTAATACACGCGTTGCTGTACTAGGAAAAGTAGCCGCCGAGAATCTGTTTGGAATGGAAGATCCTATAGGCAGAATACTTCGTATCGCTAACAGACCATTTCTGGTCGTTAGTGTTCTTGTCGCCAAGGGGCAAAGCCTTAGTGGGCGCGATCAAGATGATAATGTTTTTATCCCACTTACCACTGCTCAACGCCAGATTCTAGGCAATCAATTTCCTGGATCGATCAACTATATGCTGGTTCAAAGCACATCAGCAGACATGATGGAAGAAGCAGAAGCAGAAATTACTCGCCTGCTTCGCCAGCGTCATCGTCTTTCCGACAGAATGGAAAATGATTTTACCGTACGTAATCTGACAGCGCTAGCAGTTGTTGCGAGCACAACAGCCAAAATAATGGCATGGGTACTGGGAGCGATTGCTTCGATCTCACTGCTGGTTGGCGGTATCGGGATCATGAATATCATGCTGGTATCGGTGACGGAGCGTACCCGGGAAATTGGAATTCGTATGGCTATAGGCGCCAGTCGTCGTGCAATCCTCACACAGTTTCTACTGGAAGCTTTGATGATTTGTATTCTAGGTGGATTGACTGGTGTGATGCTTGGAATCGGTGGAGCATGGATAGTAAGTCAGATTGCAGATATGCCGGTTGTCATTACGCTCAGCATGATTGGCTTAGCTTTCACCTTTGTAACAATGATCGGCATATTTTTTGGTTTCTATCCTGCCAAAAGAGCGGCTTCATTAAAACCAGTAGAAGCATTACGCTATGAATAAACAAATAATCCATCATCTCTGAAAAACCAACACGATTTGCATCAATATTGAAGTTGGAGGGAGGACATTCAAGAGAGATGAAATTTACCAGGATTGAGGCTGCTCTGATAAACCGCATCGCTCAGATCAGGGTTGGTTCTAAATTGGCGAAATACTCGATCAATTTTCTTCGGCACAATTGCTTTTAATAGAGCAACCCACCGCTGCACATCTCCCCAGAGAAAAAGAAAAATACTCCTTTTGCCGAATCAATACCTTCGCTTGTGATCTTCTTTAGCTGGTATTCCCCTCTCGTTTATTAGTCATATTGCACGACTATTTTGGCATCTTGATACCGCTTTGAATGACGAGCGTCTATTCCATTACCCAGCTTCGAAGTTAAGCTACGAAGATATTGCGTATTCCTTCGTCAGGTTTGATATCCCTAACGGGCTATTTTCAAATATGATCAAGAAAAAAAAACCGCCCTGTTAAGAGCGGTTTCAAAACTTTGATCATTCTATATAATTTAATTAATTATTTTTTATCTTCATCACCTTTATCAGGCATTGATTCACGTTCCATCATGGCGCTAGGTGGATACTGAGCTGGTTTAGGCTCGCCACAAGCAGTCAAAGCCAACGCCATAAGAATAGCTACTAAGAGGGCAGATTTCATCTTCTTAATCTCCTATATAAACAAATATGATGAATTAATTATATTTAAATATACAACAGCTCTTTGGCCATTCATATTTCGAAAGACCGTATCATTAATATCAGAATTGTTATGTGCTGTCCAGTAAATTTATAAGATAGCTAGTAGATACGAGATCTAGCGGGCCATGTTGCAGCGTCTTGACACACAAAATACATCAAATGAAACAACAAAATACCATAAATCTAGATGCACCTGCTTCCATAGTCGCTATAAGCAAGTCTGGTATACTCCCTATTGCTTACTTTCTCCGATCGACACCATCATTGCAGTGAATATTCATCCTTAAAAATTAATTACTCAGAACCTATGAATTATTTCTGAGAAGAATTAGTGCTAGATTTATGACGAAATTTTTCCAAACGTGCTAATTCAAAATGAATAAACGCTAATGCAGTTAATGTTGGAGCAAATAAATTCAGAAATGGCACAAACTGAACGAGGCCAGTTAATAATCCTAAACTCCAAAGTGATAATTTGTCTGTTGCCAGTAAAATTTTTAATTCTTCCTTACTAGCATGTTCTGATATTGCATCATAGCCAAATAATCGCTGATTCAGATAGGCAGCAGCTAAAAAAGATATTAACATTCCAATACCAATAAACCAGAAAGGAATAGCGATACTCCACAACGCTATAAATACAATAGTTGCAGAGATAACATGAAATAAACTACCCATGATGCTTCCACCGTTTTTCCGGTCAAGTAACGGGTAATATCGCTTAGCAACAAAATCAATCAGTGATGGCATAACAAATAGAGCAGTTATTATCATGCTTGTCATTATCACTAACATAATAAAAATAACTACATTTAATATATCTCTAATGCCATCAGTAATTTTTATTAGATTTGACTCATCAATCCAATCCTTCATAATGGTATATGGAATAATTTCCATAACCCATTCAACTGAAGGAGTCCAAAAAAATTTACCAATTATTATCCAAAGTAAGGTAGCAGCGAAAAGTGGCCAAACCAGTATCCATACAATCTTAAGATTAAAAAGATTACGGAAAGCTAATGAAAATGCTTTAAAAATCTGAATCATCTAATATCAATTATAAGAAAAATTCAAAATATTCGAAGGAGTACAAATACCTAAGTGCATGAATAACTTTATGACTATATATTCAATAGTTGTTCAGCTATTTTTCATTTCTAAAAATTTATTAAGGACATAAATACATAGCATGTAATACAATAATTAAGAGAAAAATTTATGACATATTTACTTAAACTAAAGTTTTTTAGGTAAATGTCGTTAAATTATTAGTGATCTCTATGAAAAAGGATTTTATCTTGAAAATAGATAACTCGAGTCCAACGCGAGCAAGTAATATTATTAGTAATAAGCAAAAGCATAATGACAAATCCACCTCTGCTAAGTTATCAGGTTCTCTTCAACCGGAAATTAATCAAGCAGAAAATAATTCACATATAAACCTTTCTTCTATTCTATCGCACTCTATCGAAAATAATAGTGAAAATATGGATGCGGCTAAGATAGTAGAGATTAAGCGAGCAATAATTGAAGGTCGTTTTAAAGTTAATTCTGAAGTAGTCGCTGATCAACTGCTAAAAACAGTGAAGGATCTCATTCAAGCCAAAAAAAATAATACATGATGTCATTACTGCCAGTCGAGCTAATTTACGTCGTGCGTCTTGTGAGGTAAAACGCCATTTGATCGGCATGCCTTCGCATTGCGCGCCTGGATTTATTGGCTTCGACCTCGCGGCACAGCTGGTCCTTGTCTGGTATCTGTCGCGATAGGCACATACCCAGACACCCTTGCGCTCGTCTTCGGTGTCATAACGCGTCGGTGCCCCAAGTTCGGCGAGAATCAGTGGGCGCACTTCGGCAATCAATTGTTTGGGATTTTCGTCAAAGCACACTACCGGTCGCAGCGGATCATAGGACTACTCATAAAGATCCAGCACGTCTTCCATGGCCGCCATGAACTCCGCGCTGACTTCTAGGATGCGCCATTCCTATTGCTGCCAGGGCTTCAGAGCGATCTGTTTGTGCGTCAGTTTCGGTGCCGGGAGGTGATTTTTCAGCACAGCTTCCGGACCTTCTTCCACGCACCGCTGGCGGGCCTTAGCCAGAGTCTACTCAAAAAGCATTTCTCATAATCTCGCCTAAAATTTATAATTCGTAACATATTATTTTATCCTACATTCCGCAGCAAAATTTGACCCAACCAGAATTATTTCAGTATCGTTGTTAATTGGCATGTTCATTTTCTTTGATTCTTAGGGAATTTAATCTGGTAATTCGTATTAAAACCAGCACCATGGCCACGCCCCAACAAAATACCTATTACAGCCGAGTCATTCATCATCTCAGTCTAGTTTCGAGGATGATTGATGAATTGGGTTTGGCCGAACGAATTGATGCCCTGATATCGAATAAAGAACAGCAGATCGTATCCTATTGTATGGTCAGGCGATTAAAGCCATGATTCTAAATGGTCTGGGTTTTACCCAGCGGGTGTTGTACCTGACGCCGCATTTTTTCCGGAACAAACCGGCTGGACACCTGATTGGCGAGGGCATAACCGCGGCCCAACTAAATGATAATTTACTAGACCGGACGTTGGATGCCATCCATGCGTATGGTTGCAGTTCTTTTTACAGCCAACTAGCGGTTCACAGTGTCCAAAAGCTGGGCTTGCCATTGCCAAACCGGCCATCTGGATTCGACCAGCTTCCATACCGACGGTGTCTATAACAGCTAGTTGCCGATTGATGAAGACAGTCAATTGATTCACATAACCCAAGGTTATAGCCGTGATCATCGACCGGATTTGAATCAGGCGGTTTTGCAATTGATTGTAGAAAGACAAGCGGGGATTCCGTTGTTGATGGAACCGTTAAGCGACAATAATGCCGATAAAGCCAGCCTTAAACAGACGCTTGAGCAGTACATGGCCCAACTGCAATAGGATGTCAGCTTGCGAGCGATTGTCGCCGATAGCACCTTACATACCGCCGAAAGCCTGACTCAGAGAACCCAGATTTTCCATTAGAACCAATTAAGATGTGAATATTGGGCTAAATTTAACGGGGAGATCAAGGGTCTTGGATTTGTCCCACAGACCATTAATCCATTCACGTTGTTGCATGGCAACTGCCAGGTTAATAATCTTTTTTCTGCTCTCGTGGGTAATATAACCGGCTTTAGCAAAGAGCTTGTAACGTAGGGTTTTGGGGGTATGCTGAACATCACCCTTACCTGAAACAGTATCACTTCGTAATACTGCCTGACGAAACAAACTCATCAAATTATAGGCCAGCATCACTGTCATTAAAGCAGCTTCAGTGGTCCAGAAATCTCTAAGAACCCGTTCAAAGTCTTTTGGTTTGACGGAAAAAGTGTGATACTTGCAAGATGAGAACACGTTATCCAAGTGATATCAGTCACGAACAGTTCGAGCAGATCCGCCCACTGCTGGAAAGTGCGCGCAAGAGGACCAGTCCACTCGAATCGATTTGTACGAAGTATTTTGTGCGGTGTTGTATTTACTCAAGAGCGGTTGCCAGTGGCGCATGTTGCCAAGCGAATTTCCGAAGTGGCGCACGGTCCATTCGTACTTTGCTATTTGGAGCGAGCCGGATAAAGATGGAGTAAGCCTGCTGGAGCGGG
>NZ_JAGFJM010000038.1 GCF_024102715.1 Nitrosomonas communis | reverse complement strand
CGGTACCACGTTGAGTTTCGTCAGGCGGATCGATCAAAGATGGTTCGCGGTCTTCTTGGTCAAAAATTGAAGGTCTTTTAAAGCCAATAATATAAGAGTTGTTGATAAATTTATGGCCACTCTGAATGGCTTCCTGTAAATTTTGGTTGAATTCATCACGAGATGCAAAAAGCGGAAAACTGACTAATAGAATCAGCAATATCAAAGCTGACATCAAGGATACTCTTCTGGTATTTTTCATTTTTTTGATTAGCTCCTGAATTAATAATTGCACCTATAGGTGCTGTTGACTATATATACGATAAGATGAGCAAAATCAACAACATTGACAGTGTGGTATTAATATTCTGCATCCAAGATAATTCAGTACTTGAATTCAAGAGGTACTATCCGCATGAAGAAGCTGAAAGAATATTGCTACGTTTAAAGTACATAGAAAATGAAAAAAAAGAAAAAGGTTTTGCTGATGACGGCTTACGTATATTGAGCAATGAAAAAAGAAGAAACCCGCGTAGTGCTGACTGATAATGGGTAATCGACAACGATTGTCACCAACATGGCCTATACCGCCGATGGCCTATTAGCGGCACAGACTTTTGGCAATGGCTTGTTCGAGACACGCAATTATAATGCGCAGCGCCGCCTGACAGCCTGGCAACTCGGTGGGGTGTTCAACCGCACCTATAACTATGATCCTGCAGGCAATCTCGTCAGCCGCTCCCTGAACTCGGGCAATCAAACCTTCAGCTACGATGCAGTGGATCGATTGTGACCGATTTGGTAGCGGCAGCAATTATACGTTTACCTATGATGCCAACGGCAACCGGCTGACTGCTGATGTGAGCGGCGTACAAGTGCAATACAGCTACGACCTGAACTCGAACTGGATGAATTCACTTGGCGGGGCATCCGTGCTGCTCGATGCCGCTGGTAATATGTTGTCACAACGTGGATTGGCCATGACTTATAACCAGGCCAAGATGAGTCTATAATTGGCTTTGCTTTAAGTCACTATAGACTTTCTCTGAACTCTACATTCGAGCTGTTCCCTCCGCCTACCAATGCTGAAAATCAACCGCTTGATTAGTCCGCGCGTAATCAATTGATTTTTATCGTCAAAAAAATACTAACTTGTGGACTTCGCTCCTACAAGACGAGTAGGGGTGGAGAGAATAGTGGCGCAAAGAGAGAAAAAATGAGCGAATTTGTGTGATTTCCAGAATTCATGAAGTCCGCAAGAATCCGCATGAATCCCCGCAAACACGCGGAAGTAGACGAAAAAAACCAACCGGATGAAGGGTTGGTCTTTGGTGATGGTGGAGGCGGCGGGAATTGAACCCGCGTCCGCAAGTCCTCTACAGACAGTTCTACATACTTAGCCTAGTTATTTGATTTAACCTTTTATCCGCTAACCGGCAAGCTGATGAAAGGCGAGTTACCTATTTTTTAGTACCTTGCAAAGTAACCCTGCAAAATACGATCCTCGTTAGTGACTCCACTGCCTGTTGCCAGACCCGGCGTTGAGGCCCACCGGTGTGGAGTTTAGCCGAATTAAGCGGCTAAAGCGTAGTTTTCGTCGTTTGCGACTATTTTTTTTCAGATGGATTTACGAGGTAACTGATCCTCGGTATGCCCTGCACTGCTTTGCAACCCACGTCGAAGCCGGATCGCCCCCGCGGTAACTTATACTATACGGTAAGATTGTGATGGGACGAAAAAGTTCAAGAGCATGATTCTAACAGAATCTCAGGGATGATTCTAAGGAGAGCTAAATATAATTGAGCAGATCTTCGGGATGATCAATGAGATGAGCTGCACCCCAAGTTTCGGGTGACGTATCGTTACCCAGATAACCATAGCAAGCCACGATCGGTTTTATTCCAGCAGCTAGGCTAGCTTTGATATCACGTATGTCATCACCGAGATAAATACATTTATTTGGCGAGACATTGATTTGACGACAGGCAGTGAGAAGTGGTTCCGGATGAGGCTTGGTATTCACTGTATCATCACCGCTGATAATGCATGCTGCACGCTGATGTAGCGCTAGTGCTTGCACAAGTGGTTTAGTGAAACGAGCAGGTTTGTTGGTTACGATTCCCCAAGGCAGTTGGTTGGCATCAAGTTGATCAAGCACATTGGCTATGCCTGGGAATAGACGGGTATCGTGATATAGACGTTCTGCGTAAAAACGAAGGAATTCATCGCGCATCGCTTCATATTCTGAATCATCTGGCTTGAGATTGAAGCCGAGGTTCAGTAAACCCCGCGATCCAGCTGAGGCTTGCGTGCGGATTAATGTGATGGGCAGAGGGGATAGTCCTCGGGCTATGCGCTGACGATTGAGCGCATGACCAAGATCGGGAGCAGTATCGGCAATAGTCCCGTCAAAATCGAAGAGAATCGCTTCAATCATCTGTAATTCAGCAGGTTTTAAGCGCGGAATGCCATGATATAGTTGACGTCTGTATCAGTTTCGAGGGCATAGACTTTGGTCATGGGGTTGTAGGTCATACCGATGATTCTGGCGTCACTTAGTCCGGCAGTACGTGCCATGCGCGCAAGCTCAGAGGGTTTGAGGAATTTTGCGTATTCGTGAGTCCCTTTTGGTAATAGTTTCAGGATATATTCGGCACCAATGATGGCAAAAAGGTAGGATTTCGGATTGCGATTGATGGTTGAGAAAAAAACCCAGCCGCCAGGTTTGGTTAGCTGAGCGCATGCTCGAATTACACTGGCAGGATCGGGTACATGCTCCAGCATTTCCATGCACGTGACGATATCAAAATGATGAGGTTGTTCTTTGGCGAGCATCTCGACGGTGATTTTTCGATAATCGACTTGGTTGCCGCTCTCGAGCAAATGAAGCTTGGCTACTTTCAGTGCTTTATCACTCAAATCGATTCCTGTTGTGTTTGCTCCGCGTGCAGCCATGGATTCTGACAAGATACCGCCGCCACAGCCAACATCTACGACGATTTTTCCTTTCAATCCGCCACTTAGTTGATCAATGTAATCGAGTCGTAATGGATTAATCTCATGCAGCGGTTTGAATTCGCTATTAGGATCCCACCACCGATGGGCTAGTTGACTGAATTTCTCCAATTCTATCGGATCTGCATTGATGCTGTCATTTTCCATGCGATTTCTACCTTTTATGTTAACTATTAAGGCGCTTTTGCCATTGTGTTGCTCGAACGATCAATTCTACTTTGTTCAGAGTAACAAGTTCTCCTTCATCCAGCAATAGCTTGCCATTAACCCAGACATGGCTGACGTGTTCCCGCCCCGCCACATAAACGAGATGGGAGACGGGATCAAAGCACGGAGTGAGCGCAAGCCCGGAGAAATCAATCGCAGTGATGTCTGCGGCCTTGCCAATCGATAAAGAGCCTGTAATTTTATCGAGTCCCAATGCAATGGCCCCGTTTAGAGTGGCCATACGCAGCGCTTGGTGAGCAGGGATTGCTTCTGCGTTATTACTGTTGACTTTGGCAAGCAAAGCGGTAAGACGCATTTCCTGGAACATATCAAGACGATTGTTACTAGCGGCGCCATCTGTGCCAATACCGATATTGATTCCCTGTGCTAATAAATCAGTAACCGGAGCAAGCCCGCTGGCAAGTTTCAGGTTGGATGACGGGCAATGGGCGATATTACAATTGTGTCGTTTCAGCAGGTTAATTTCTTCCTTGATCAAATGCACCATGTGCACAGCTATCAGCTTGGGGCCAAGCAAGCCAAGCTGGTGTAGACGGGCGAGCGGGCGAAGTCCGCAAGTAGTTATGCTGCTTTTGATTTCATCGTAAGTTTCGTGCAGGTGAATATGTACTGGTAAATCGAGTTGGTCAGCATAGGTTATGATATTGACCAGGGCTTTGTCACTTACGGTATGGGGCGCGTGCGGTGCAAAACAGAACGATAGCAACGGGTGTTGCGGGTACTGGTCACGCAATGCCAGTCCTTTGGCTAGATAATCATCAACATCACTGGCATAGTAAGAAGGAAAATCAATGGCAATTAATCCGATAGCTGCTCGCATACCAACTTCAATGGTGGTTTTGGCTGTGACCTCTGGAAAAAGGTACATATCATTAAAACAAGTGATTCCTCCTTGCAGCATTTCTGCACAGGCTAGCATGACGCCATCCAGCACAAAATTTGCGTCAACAAATCGAGCTTCTGCCGGCCAGATGTGATGCTTGAGCCATTCCATTAAAGGTAAATCATCGGCTAAACCACGCATTAGTGTCATCGCTGCATGGGTATGCAAATTGATCAGGCCCGGTATGATCGCATGATGATTCAGGGTGATATGGCGAAGCGGACTAAACTGTAATCGTGCTTGTAAACTTGGAACGATTGCTTTAATAATGCCGCCATCAATCACAATGGCGTGATCGATCAAGACAGTTTTTTCCGGTTCGATTGGAATGATCCAGCGTGCCTCAATGACTGTATCAACGGTTACAGGGCAGGTCATTTTTATAGCAATCCAACAAAAAAGCCCTGCGCAATGACAGGGCTTTTTATCTTAAACCAGATTTGACAACTAATCTTAATTGCCTTCTTGTGTGCCTGCTACTTCAATTTCTACCCGACGATCGGGTGCCAGACAGTTAATCAATGCTTTGGTTGCTTTGCCACCTACGCAAGTATCGCCTGTTACTGGATTAGCTTCTCCCTTGCCGTCTGTGAAAATACGGTCTGGGCTAATTCCTCTTGTGGTTACCAGATAGTTCTTGACTGCTTCAGCCCGTCTCATAGAAAGTCGTTTATTATATTCTTCCGAACCAATACGATCTGCATAACCAACGGCAATGATAAGATCGTAGCGGATCTTGCTCAGTTTATCTGCGAAGATATCCAGAGCTTCCTTTCCTTCAGGTTTAAGTACTGCTTTGTCAAAATCAAATAGTGCATCTGCAGAGAAGGATATTTTTTCTGGCTCGGTTGGAGCTGGTGCTGGTGCAGGAGCTTCAACTTTCTCCACTACCTGACATTTTGGAAGCTGTGGATCGCATTCACAGGTCGCTGTCTCTTCGTTCCATTCTCTAGTACGCCAGCAGTGATTGCCTAAATTACCAGAACTTCTTGATACCACACCGCGATCATCTACATTATAAGCTTTCACTTTGTCAGCATCACTTTCGCCTTGCCGATAGTGCGATTCTGCCGCCGCTATTGTTGAAAATAACAGTACTGACAAAACAACAAGCGCTCCTGTTAGATACTTTCTGGTCGATATTATCTTTTTCATGCTATTGTCCTTTTTCGTAATTTTGCTTCACTCAAAATCAATCAATTCCACAAACCATTTGTTGCTGACGCGATCTCGTGACACTTACCAATAAATTGATTATTAATGCACTACTTGAACGGATTATGCGTTCATGTTTTTATTTTTGTCAAACCAGCTTGTTGCTATTACGCAACACTGTGGCAATCAATTGAAACGGACTGATAGAATAGATTGGTATTATTTCAGACAATGGTTAAACGGGATGTATTAAAGTTAAATTTAGCTGGAAAAGCTGAAAACAGCTCGTCTAATATTTGATTGAGCCGAAATAACCATAAGGCATTTTATTTGATTTAGCATAATCAAGAAATGTTCGTAAATCTGCCTCTACTTGATGGTAAGAGAACGCTTGAATTAATAGTTGATTAATTTTGAAAATAAGTATGTTCGTGAATGATTCCATGCTCAATGTGACGGTTTTTGCCCATAACCTGAGTCGCAATTTCGGTAGCCATACCGCGGTGCGTAGAGTTGATCTGGAATTAAAGCGAGGCGAGATATTGGGTTTGTTAGGGCCTAATGGCGCTGGAAAAAGTACGACCATGCAAATGCTAACAGGTAATTTGGCGCCAACGAGTGGTAGTGTGCAAATCTGTGGTGTTGATTTACTTAAAAATCCCCGTAAGGCTAAGTGCTATATTGGTTATTTACCTGAGAATCCGCCGCTGTATAAAGAATTAACAGTGGATGAATATCTCCAATTTGCTGCCAGGTTGCACAATGTCGATTTGTCCAGAATCAATTCTGCTATGACCGAAGCCAAGCAGCGCTGCGGCATCGGTGATATTGGAAAGCGTTTGATCAGCGCATTATCCAAGGGTTATCAGCAACGGGTAGGAATTGCGCAGGCGATCATTCATCAGCCTGAAGTCATTATTCTGGATGAGCCCTCGGTGGGATTGGATCCTAATCAGATACGAGAAGTTCGAGCTTTAATTCGAGAGCTAGGCAAATCGTGTAGCGTCATTCTTTCTACTCATATTCTGCCGGAAGTCGAGAGTGTATGCGATCGAGTGCAAATTATGCATCAAGGTGTCATGGTGTTTGGCGCTGTACTCGCAGAGCTTAAACAGCAAGGCCTCAGCCTCGAGCAAATTTTTGAGCAATTCACTCTGAAAAACGCACATACTGGAAATTCATAAAATGATTTTGACAATTGCCAAGAAGGAACTGAAATTACTGTTTGTTTCACCATTAGCCTGGACCTTTCTTGCGCTGATCCAGCTAATGTTGACCTGGGTTTTCTTGGGACGCCTCGATGCTTTCTTAGAGCTGCAGTCGCAGCTGATGCAGATTGCCAATCCACCTGGTGCGACGGAAGTGATCATCGTGCCGGTGTTCGCAGTGGCATCAATCGTGTTGTTGATGGCAACACCATTATTGACGATGCGGCTTATGGCAGAAGAGTGGCGTAACCATACTATGGTTTTGTTGATTTCGGCGCCGGTTTCAATAACAGCCATCGTGCTGGGTAAGTTTCTGGGGCTCATGGTTTTCTTTTTATTAGCAGTATTACTGACTGTGATGTTGTCACTTTCTTTGCTCATGGGAGGAACAATGGATTTTGGCCTGTTATTAAGTAATACGATTGGCTTATTGTTGCTAGCCGCCTGTTTTGTTTCTATCGGACTCTATATTTCCAGTCTGACTTCTCACCCAGCAATCGCTGCTCTTGGGACATTAGGCATACTCCTGGCATTATGGATAGCAGATATCGTGGCAAGTAACGCAGGGAATGTGATACAGAATTTTTCGTTGCTCAGGCATTACGAAAGCTTTAATCGTGGCTTGATTGACTCATTCAGTCTGGTTTTCTTTGTTCTTTTTACCCTTACTTTCCTGATATTGACCATTCGCCGCCTTGATGGGGAACGGCTTCATGGATGAGTCTGCTTTGCCACTGATTTTTGGTGCATGATCTGAATGATTACGGTTAATAAAAAATTGCGCGCCTATCTGCTATTGCAGAATGGGCTATTTGTTGTACTGCTCTTGATATTAATGGGCATGCTAGGTTATCTGGCGATGGAGTTTCGCACGCAATGGGATATCAGTCAGAGTGGTCGTAATAGTCTGAGTGAGGCAAGTCTGGAGGTATTGCAAAAACTGAATGGCCCGGTGAGTGTCACGGTTTATGCAACGCCACAAGATGCTCAACTAGGTGATATCAGAAAAATTATCAGTGATTTTATGACTGCTTACCAACGAGTAAAACCTGATCTTGAGCTTAACTTCATTGATCCGGTTGAGCAACCTAACCTGGCACAAGAAGCGGGGGTAAGAATGAATGGTGAGATGGTCATAACCTTTAATGGCCGCAGCGAACATCTCACGACTATTAATGAACAAACATTTACCAATGCATTGATGCGATTGGCGCGATCTGAACAAAAGCAATTGATGATGCTTTCTGGTCATGGTGAGCGTAAGCTCGATGGTATTGCGAACCGTGATTTAGGGGACTTTGGTAGAAAATTGGCGGAAGCCGGTTTTAAAAGCGAGGCTCTTAATTTTGCCAGTACACCGGAAATTCCATCCAACACAAGCGTACTTATTGTTGCTTCCCCTCAGACCGATTTGTTGGCGGGTGAAGTGGAAAAACTACTCGATTATATTGAGCATGGTGGCAATTTGTTATGGCTGGTAGACCAAGAGCCTTTGTACGGTTTGTTACCGTTAGCTGAAAAATTGGGCCTGACTTTCACTCCTGGTGTGGTGGTTGATCCGCAGGCTAAACGGTTGAGAGCGCCTATTACATTTGCATTGGGAACGATTTATGGGCAGCATGACATTCTCGAAAACTTTGATTTCATTACGGTATTTCCATTTGCACGACAAATTATTTTCAATGAAAACGAAGAGTGGCATGGCACCTCATTGGTTGAAGTAGCGCCACAAGGTTGGGTGGAAACCAGTGAGTTGAATGATGAAGCCACTTTTGATGAGGCTGATGATGTAGCTGGTCCGGTTAGTGTGGCCGTGGCACTGGACCGTATTGTCGACGATCGTGAACAACGTATCGTGGTCATTGGGAGCGGACATTTGCTTGCCAATACCTATCTTGGGAATGGCGGTAATATAGATTTTGGTATCAATCTGGTTAACTGGCTGGCAGGTGATGAGGATCTGATTGCTATTCAACCTCGTGCCACCATCGATAGTCAATTAATGCTGAGCGAATCTGAAATAACCGTGATCGTAATTGGCTTTCTCATTGTGTTTCCCTTATTGTTCCTTTTCAGCGGATTAGTCATTTGGTGGCGTCGCAGGAGAAGATAACAAGTATGCATTCTTATTCTTGGCTTAATCTGATCATGTTTGCCACAGTCGTTGCGCTGGCAGCGTTTCTCTATATTAAGCCTTCATTGCAAGAGGAGATAACGTATAAAATTTTATCGCTCCCGGCAGAAGCAGTGCAGCAAATTCGTATCGATAGACAAGATATTTCGATTGAATTGACTCGAGCTGATAATCGCTGGTACATGAAAAGGCCTGTGCAAGGCAGAGTAGATGGAGTAAAAGTTGGGCGCATTCTGGAAATTCTGTCTGCAACAAGCCAGTATCTTTTGCCATTGACGAATCCAGATCGTTATGGTCTGGCGTCACCCGTTATTCAGTTGCGACTGAATCAGGAGTTGTTCAGCTTTGGGGAACTAGCGCCTGCCACTAACGAGCAATATCTGTCAACCAGACAGCAGGTATTTCTGGTTTCGCCACGCTTCGCAGCCGCGCTGTCAGTGTTGCCTCCCGATCTTTTAAGTTCAAGGTTATTTGCGGAAGATGAGTTTCCTGTTGAGTTTACATTGACCAATTTCCATTTGAGGCGTGAGCAGCACTGGCAAGTAAGTTCGCAGCATCATGAATATTCCTTAAGCCAAGATGAGTTGAATCAATGGGTTCAGGCATGGCAGCTGGCTCAGGCAATCTATCTGACGCTGGATTCCGCTAAGCCTGGTACGAATGGAGAAGAAATCATTATTGGGCTACGTGATGGCAGAAAGATTAGGCTGATTGTTGAGCAAAATGAGTCTGAATTAACTTTGCTGCGTGTAGATGAAGGTATTCGTTATCATTTCCCAAGTAGCATCAGTAAGTTATTGCTGGATCCCTATTCGATTCATAACGGTCAAACGGTGTTTATTGAGTAATGCCCGAATTACCTGAAGTTGAAGTCACGCGGCAAGGCATCGAGCCGCATTTATTAAATCAGCGTATCGTGCGTGTTACAGTTAGGAATTCACGTTTGCGCTGGCCGATCCCTAGCGATCTTGCAGAGATTCTGATGGGTCAGGAGCTGTTTTCGATCACACGACGTGCAAAATACCTCCTGTTCATTTGTAGCAAAGGAACGTTGATTGTGCATTTGGGTATGTCTGGCAGCTTGCGTCTGGTATTTGCCCGGGAATCTGCCCAGAAACATGATCATTTTGATTTGGAGTTTGCCAATGGTGTAATTCTTCGCTTCAGAGATCCACGCCGCTTTGGAGCAATTCTGTGGAGTACAGGAGATGTCATGCGGCATCCATTATTAGCGCAACTTGGGGATGAACCGTTGTGTCCATCCTTTGATGGGAAGAGCTTGTATGAGAAGACACGGCATCGCATTGTCAGTATTAAGGAAGTGCTTATGAATAATCGAATTGTAGTGGGTATAGGCAATATTTATGCTAATGAGGTGCTATTTCGCGCTGGCATCCATCCTAGAACGCGGGCAGGTAAAATTGGTCTGAATCGATATGAGAGATTAGCCGGTGTTATCAAGGCAATTCTTAATGCAGCGATTGCAGCAGGTGGCAGCAGTTTACGGGATTTTGTGCAGTGTGATGGTAGTCCGGGCTATTTCCAGCAGCAATATTGGGTGTATGGTCGGGTAAACCAGGCATGTCGCGTATGCGGCAGCTTGATTGAGCAGATTAAGCAAGGACAGCGCTCAAGTTTTTATTGCCCAGCATGCCAGAAGTGAACTGGTCAGTTATGTGTAAAAGCTGAGAGTGAGTCATTTCAAACCCGTTGGATAGGAATGTAATTTTTAGAGTATGGATGATATGGCACGATGGTTGATGATTGCGGGTGCATTATTGCTTATTTTAGGTGCAATAATGCATTTGGCGCCTTGGCTGTTAAACTGGTTTGGCAAGTTGCCTGGAGATATCCGGATAGAATCAGAGCGAGTAAAGGTTTTTATACCCATTACCTCCGTGATTATCGTGAGTATCGTGCTGACGATAATCATCAATATATTTAAGCGCTAAATTGAGTTGCTTAGGTTTAAACAAACGGTAGGTAACCAAGAGATCTTTTAGTTGATTTTTTAAATTATCTTAATGCGAAGTGGCTACTCGCTTAGAGAAACGCAAGCATGGAAGCAATATGAATATTACGTTTGTTGGTGGTGGCAATATGGCCAGCAGCTTGATTGGCGGACTATTGCAGCAAAATTATCCTGCGGCACAGATACGCGTTGTCGAAATAAACCGTGAAACTCGGGACAGAATCGAACTTCAATTCGGGGTGATAACTGTTACTGAGCTTGAGAAGGGGGTAATCGGCTGCGATGTCATCGTTCTAGCGGTTAAACCGCAACAGCTTTTTGCACTGGCAGAGCAGCTTGCGTCCTTGCTTGTGGATCAGTTGGTAATCTCTATTGCAGCTGGCATTCGCGCGCCTGATTTATCTCGCTGGTTAGGTGGCTATGGCAGTATCGTGCGTGCCATGCCCAATACGCCATCATTGATCCGTGCTGGCGTCACAGGTTTATATGCATTACCTGCAGTTACGATTCAGCAGAAAGAAGATGCTGCCAGCATTCTCAATGCGGTAGGGGCGGTGCTATGGGTAGAGCAAGAAATGCTATTAGATGCCGTGACTGCTATCTCGGGCAGCGGTCCTGCTTATGTTTTCTATTTCATTGAGGCAATGCAGCAGGCCGGTGTGGAATTGGGTTTGAGCATGGAACAGGCAAAGCAACTGACGCTACAAACCTTTCTGGGCGCAACGCAGCTTGCGAGCCAAAGCGAAGAAGATGTCATGCTCTTGCGATCGCGGGTAACTTCGAAAGGAGGGGTGACTGAGCAGGCGTTACAAAGTATGGAGCAGGATCGTATTAAAAATGCAATTGTGCGTGCAATTCACGTCGCCTTCGAACGTGCGCAACAAATGGGTAATGAATTGGGTAGTAAATAATCTTTAATTTCAAGTATCAGAATCTTCAGGGAGCAAGTGATGTCCAGTCAAATATTAATATTTCTTATAGATACCGTGCTTGGCTTATTTTCCCTTGCCTTACTGCTACGTTTCTATATGCAATTGTTACGTGCTCCTTACTATAATCCGTTATCGAAGTTTCTTATTACCATCACCAACTTTATCGTGCTACCCGTACGCCGCGTAATTCCTAGCTGGAGGAGTTTTGATCTGTCCACGTTAGTATTGGCCTGGCTTGCGCAATTTATTATCCTTGCGGGAGTGAATATTCTGCAGGGTTATGAGTTTAATTCGTCCGCTGGCAGTACGTTCATTGGATTTGGGTTGCTGGCATTGATTGAACTTATCCGAATGACTTTGTATATTGTTCTGATTACCATCATTGTACAAGCGGTACTCTCCTGGATTAATCCTTATAGTCCATTAGCGCCGATACTGGATAGTTTTACTCGGCCAGTCCTCGGTATTTTTCAACGTCGTATTCCTCCCATTGCCAATGTTGATTTATCACCTTTGTTCGCCATTATCGTGGTGCAGTTGTTGTTAATGGTGGTAGCGGGCGTGCAACAGGAAATTTCAGTGATGTTCTAATGAGCTGGTATCGTAGTGACACTAATCACAATCTAGTTCTGACACTTTATATTCAACCTGGGGCAAAGCAAACAGAATCAGTTGGATTGCACGGTGATGCGCTTAAAATAAAACTTTGCGCACCCCCTGTTGAAGGCAAGGCTAACAAAGCGCTATTGAAATTTCTTGCTGAACGTTTTCAGGTGCCATTACGGCAAGTATCGCTTAAGCAGGGCGCGCAATCCCGCCATAAAATAGTCGAAATTAATCGCCCCGCTGTGGGGCCGCAAGTTCTTTTTGCTGATGGCAATTTAGAATAGGCTGTATTCGTACCAGTTTACCAGCTATTTTGCTGGATGACGTGGTGCTGCCTGGATTCATCATGCAATAGGGATGTTGCTGCGACCATTTGCCGCATTCCATCCATTAACTTTATTTACTAGAATGCTTAATGATCTGGTTGTGAGTTTTCTTCCCATATGAATATATTCAATCCGATACGATACTTTTTAAGAAAGCTTCTTTACCAGTGGCTAATCTTACTTGGTCTGCTTATGCTTACTGTGACTGCTTCATGCCAATCAATCGAACAGCCAGTGGGTCAAGTTCAACGGATTGAAAATCCTGCTGCAGAAAATGCTCGTTTTCCGTATTTATCACCACTGCCTGATGGTGCAGTATTGATGAGCTGGGTCGAAGAACTCAATGATGGGCATGCACTGAAATTCGCAGTGTACAGGCATGGGCAGTGGGAAAAACAAGGAGAAGTTGCCCAAGGAGCTGGGTGGTTTGTGAATTGGGCCGACTTTCCTGCTGTGACAGCAATTGATGCATCATTCTGGGTGGCACACTGGTTAGTCCAATCAGCAGGTGGGAGTATTTATGATTATGACATACTGGTGGCTGTTTCCACGAATGCTGGCATAAGCTGGAGCATGCCTCAAACCCCTTACCAGGATAGAACGGCAGCCGCACATGGATTCGTATCGATCTTTCCGGTTGATAGGGATGCAGGCATCGTGTGGCTGGATGGGCGCAATTATATTAAGCATAAATCAGGCAGCTTTGCATTGCGATACGTACGTATCCATCGTGATGGAAGTTTTGCTGCCGAGCAGTTAATTGATGACAGTACTTGTAGTTGCTGCCGGACAGCAGCAGCTGCTACTACAGCAACGGGGCCGGTCATTGCTTGGCGTAGCCTGCGTGAACACAGCGTGCGGGATCACCATATTGCTCGGCTGCTGCAGAATAGATGGACAACGCCTTTACCGCTTAGTCAGGAGGGCTGGTCGATGGATGGTTGCCCAGTTAATGGGCCGGCTTTGGCAATCCGGGGAGAACATATTGTGGCAAGCTGGTTTACTGCAGAGGGAAATCGTCCACGCGTGCGTGCTGCCTTTTCCAGCATTGACAGATTGCAGTTCAGGAAAACTTTTGAGGTGGACGAAGCTAAGCCTGCCGGTAGGATAAAGATTGAATGGTTAAATGATCATGCAGCAGTGGTTATGTGGCTGACAGCAATGGATAACACCACCAAAAAAGCAAGTGTTGCTGTGCGAAAAATATTTATAGATGGCACAATGAGTCCGATAAAACGGTTGATAGACATCAGTTCCGGACGTGACAGTGGTATTCCACAATTGATCAAAAATGAATCGGATTTCATGTTAGCCTGGACCAGCGCAGCACCTGGCTATGGCGTGCAAACGGTTCGGCTTCCCCTGGAAGTACTGGCACAGTAAAAGATTAAAAGATTTTTTCACAAAGGACTGCATCCAGTGAGTCTGTTCCCTGTATTTTCTTTCTTATAAAAAATTTCTCCCAATCAGAATTTTTGCTTAGTATTTTATGGCTAAGTAAAAATACTTGCTTGTAGGTCATTTATCATCAAATGGCTTGGTTTGTACTTTACCCAGCAAACAGACAGCGTATCCTTTTCTTAAAAAAGAAAAGGTTTCAATCAAATAAATATTCAGTGGAATATTTGGATTGATGGCAGAATGTATAAAAGTAGAAGGGTTATTTGTTTAACGTTAGAGGAGAATATACAGGATGAAATACAAGAATATCGATGAATTCAGAAATTATGTTTCTGAACGTAACCCTGGCCAGCCAGAGTATATGCAAGCTGTTACTGAGGTTATTGAGAGTTTGTGGCCTTTTATCACCCGCAATCCGCGTTATGCTGAGCATGGTTTGCTGGATCGAATTGTCGAACCGGAGCGTGCAATTATATTCCGCGTCGCTTGGGTCGATGATAGCGGTGAAGTAAGAGTTAATCGTGGGTACCGTATACAGCATAACTCAGCGATTGGCCCTTACAAAGGGGGTATTCGTTTTCATCCTTCGGTTAATCTATCCATTCTTAAGTTTCTAGCTTTTGAGCAAACATTTAAGCACGCCTTGACAACTTTACCCATGGGTGGCGGTAAAGGCGGCTCCGATTTTGCTCCTAAAGCGAGAACCACAGGTGAAATCATGCGTTTCTGCCAGGGTTTTGTAGGCGAAGTGTTTGTCGTCCTGAGCCCT
>NZ_JAGFJM010000035.1 GCF_024102715.1 Nitrosomonas communis | reverse complement strand
ATATTCACCAGACCTTAACCCCATTGAGCACAAATGGGCACAAGCCAAAGCAATCAGAAAACAACAAAACCAAACCGTTGAGCAACTCTTTAAAATTGAATCATTTTATGTGACGTAGGCTATAACTCATTACTATAACGTTACCGAGTAACATACAGGGAGCGTGAAATGGTTAAATCAAACAAAGAACGCCAAGCCGCATACAGAGCCAGAAGACCGTTTGCTGGTGAAGATGGAAACGGGGAGCGCAGGGTAAGCATGTACGTGAGCACAAGGGCTGCACTTGCGTTAGATCGCCTGGCACGTCACCATAGTGTGACAAAACGCCAAATGATGGAGCAGTTGCTGATTGCTGAAGACGATAAGATTCTGGCTAAGCTGGATTTAGGTACTGATGCCTGGAATGAGTATTTTGGTAATTGAGTTACGACGTAACGCAATTATCTGCGTTAGTTGAAATTCTGGTGCGCCTTGAGCCGGGAGAGAACCGCCCCGGAATGCTCTCTGCTGCTGAATACCTTGCTACCTTGCCGTATCGAGCAACAGGTCATAGCTTCTCGCTCAACCATGCCCTAACGCATGATGAACAGTCCCAACCGAATGGAACCACATTACCCCGTCCTCCGACGGTTCGCTCAAGGCGCAGGTTGATAATATAGCACTATCTGCGCTATTAGCGACTAGCGCCACTGGTAGTTGAATTGAAATTCTGGTGCGCCTTGGTCTGAGTAGCCTTCTCTCAGGTTCGCTATCCATTGCTGAATACCTTGCGGCATTGAGTAACGGGTCACTGCGTGCTGTTCCACCCTCCGGCGGTTCTCCCAAGGCGCTATTGATGCAGCTTTAATCCGCGGGGAGTTGTTCCGATGTCCAGGGGTGCCTAGTGAGCCAACAGCCAAGCCCGGATCGACTTCCACCCCACTTGCTCACTATGGATTCAATATTAGACTCTGCGAATAGCAGAGTCAACGGTCAGGTTGATCTTAATTTCCGCCCAAACCACCAGTCACAATATTGGCTATCCTGCGGTCTTTTACGTCCTGTCCAACGTCTTGCTGAATGGGCGATATCACTGTGAGCTTTCTATCATTTCCGCTTGCAAGTGGCGTGATTACCGACGGTGCTTCCGTAATTGCGCTTGGAAACGATATGTGCGGTACCGCCGGCGTTTTGACGGACACTACCTGTGGTGATGCCACGGCCTTCATTGATACAACGTTCGAACTTGGAGTGACTGTCACGGCGCTGTTGAAGCGATCTTCAAGGGCACGCTTGTTTACAGCAATATAATCTTCAGCGGTCTTGCTATTCGCGCCATAATTGAGATTCATCGATTTCTGAGCACGTGGTGACAGTTCATTCTTAGATTTACCTTTGGCTGCACCCTCTATGATCTCTTTTGCTGATTTCGGATCCAGTTGATGCATCATGTACAGGTTTCCTTCTGTCACAGGCAGACCGTGATTCTCCAAAAAAGCGATATTCTGCTTGGTGAGCGCTATGGCTCCTTTGATGTTTTCGTCAACGTCAAAGCGGTTTTTAACACCTAATCCTGAAGCGGTTTGTCCGGTAAGCTGAAACAAGCCGATAGCGCCAGTCTTGCTGATAGCGTTAGGATTCCCGCCAGACTCCATAGCCGCAAATTTCAGCATCATGGCGGGATCGAGTCCGTGCATTCTGGCTTGCTGCGCGATCTTTTCCTGTATTTCAACCGGCATACCGTCCCTCATGTTGGCGGATGTATTGGCTGAGCTTGTTTTTAATGCCCTTATGCGCTGTGCTTCAGCGTCGGTATAAGTGCCATACTTGGCTAGACTATTCCCACCTTCTACGCCCTCAAATGATGCTCTATGCCGGTATCCTTTGGGCAGCGCCTTCTCCATCATCGATCCGCCTACAACCTCTCCAGATTCAAAGGCACGTTTTGCGGCATCCGATATCGGTTCTATGGCTGTTCCTATTTTGCTGAGAACCTTTTTGCCTGCATCAATAACCGGTTTGAATTTGGATTCAAGATCGATGCCGATCTTTTCTTTAAAGAATCCATTCACGCCTTCAAAGAGACTGGCAAAACCGCTGCTTATTGCGTCTACGATCTGGCCCGGCAAATCTGAATTCCTTAGCTCATCGATCCACGCGCCGATTTTCTCACCGGCAATCCTTCCAAGATCGTCACCAAAATACATGCCTAACGATCCACCGACGAGACCACCCACAGCAGCACCCAGCGGGCCGCCAACTGAACCAACAGCCGCGCCCAGCTTCGCACCACCGTACAACCCGGCAAATGTTCCAGCTATCCCGCCAACACCTCTGGCTGTGTTTCCTTCATTAATGTCATCGATATTTCTGGCGCTTGAAATTAGAGCGCCGACAACAGGAAGCCTTCTTAACAAAACCATTGCAGCCGCTATGACTTTCGGAAGATGCTTCATGATGGATTTGATTATTGCGGCAGCAATTCCCGCCCACATAAAAAGATTAGTGCTTCCCGACGATTCCACCACAGGTTTATCTCCAATGTTCTTGAGGCTGCGATTGGCTGCTTTGTTGAAGACCGTTTCTTCCTTGCGAAACAGCTTCAGTTCACCAAAGATGCGTTTGAACCATTTGTCTTCCGTTTTTCGTTTCAGGCCGCTCTGCGTTACTGCGTAACCACGCGCCAACGGCTGAGCGATTTCGTTGAATGATTTGATCGCGGGATCGGTTTCTTCCGCTTTGCTAACATCCATCTGCATCGATCGCACCTGTGGCTTCCTGTCAGTAGGTGTCGCTATCTCCAGCGAAGGTGTTGGAGATACTAATCTGTCAATCGTCAAATTGTCTGCCTTGATAATTGACGTGGGCAATACTGATGCAGTCGTTAATGTGGTTTTGATCTGTGTGGCGCGCGCGGTTGGCAGGGCTACCGCAGAACCGCTTGCCGGTCTGCTCTCAGGACTGGCGATCTTCCTGTCAGTCGTGCTTATGCTTGCCAATGCAGCGCGAATAGAGCGTATATCATCCCTGATTTGACCCCATACGCGGACTATTTCTAATTCAAATTTCTCCCCAATCAGGAAGCCTTGTGAATCGTGTTTAAGTGCCATGTTTTTCTCCTAAAAATGGGTGGCTGTTCGGCTGTTTTCGCGGGCTACAGAAACCTTGCTCAATCAGCCAAACCATCGCTTTCCCGTGCTATAAGCGCATTGATTCTCAAGCGCCGTTCTGCCAGCATTTCCCTGCGTTTAGCTGCTTCTGACAGCGCTTTTTCATAAATTCCATCCAGCACTTCTTTGGGAGGGAATATGTTGAGATTGATATCCTCTTTAACCTCAACCTTGTCCTTCCACTTCGAGGGCTGACGGTTCTTAAGCCAGATGAATGCCGCAGCAGTATCGGGAGGGTAGTGCTTGGTTATTTCCGTTAACGTGATCTCGCCCTGGTAATTGCTCACATGTGTGTCGGGATGGGAATAGCCAGTGGCTCTTTTGTAAAGACTCTCAGCTACTTTGGAATCGGCTTCCAGCTTACCTTTATTTATGGACTCCATAAAATCTGGATAATCTATTTTCCAGTTATTTAAAGTGCTTACAGCTATATGTAAAAATCAGCTAATTCTTCATCAGTAGCCCCCAACAAACAAAGTCTATACGCTTGTTCAGCATACACTTCTCTATACAGAGTTGGCCGCCCAACAGGATTAGCCTCCTTGATGGTTTTTTTAACTGGCCCAGAAACCTTGCTTTCATGGTTTTCAGAAACCTTGGAAACCTTACGCCTGGCGCCAGGCTTACTTGTCGGTTTAGCCGTCATTGTTCAATTCCTCCGGTTCGTGAGAATCCTTCCGTGCAGACTTGATGCTGGTCAATACCTTCTCGAATCGTGAAGCTCCGCACGACTCTTTGAACAGGGTCATTTTGATGCTTGCGGTTCGGCAACTTTCCCTAAGCCTGGCTACGGATGCCACAAGCTTGCTGCCACCACGCATTTCATCAAAATCGGCATTACGGTTACGAAACGCTTCCAGCGAAGTGACTATCTGGCTTGATGCCTCAAGTGTCTCACTGATGAATTCGTCCGTGGCGTGAATATCGTCATGAAGGTGCTTTAGTATGTCCATGTCCTCCAGTCGCATCCTTTCGATCTCGTCAAACAACCATTGCGATACTGAGCGCTCCATGCATGCCCGGGCGCTCAATTCCCAATCGTCGCTAACACCAAAGAGATAATCAAAAGACACGTCATAAATCCGCGCTGCGCGGTCAATCAGCCACAGCGGAATTTGATTAATGTTGCTGGCCGTCTCTAATTTGTTCAGCCACTGTTTGCTGCATCCCAAGCGCCTGGCGGCCTCGATTTGTGGAAGGTCGCAAAGCTCGCGGGCCTCGCGCAGTCGCCCTCCAATCGTTTTCACAACCATTAACTGGCGTTTTTCTGAATCCTCACGGAAAGCCCGTTCCTGTACTGGATGCATAGGCTTACCTCTGAAACAGTCTGTGCGCCCGGCGGATTCCTTCCACGTCCAGTCCTGACAAAAGGGACTCGTTGTACGCAGGAGCATCAGCAATGAATGCCGTAAGTTTCTGTTCCTCGTCACGCAATGCTTCTGTTTCTGCGTCCAGTTCGGCTATTTGTTCAACAGGGCAGGGAATGATTTTTTCTATTTCCTCTGCGGAGAATTTTCTAGCAAGAAGCTCGTTTACCTTCCTTTCGTGATGTGAAATCAGTCCTTTCCTTTGAAGCCCTTTAAACTTGATACTCTCGATTACCTCGCTATAACGTCGTACTACGGCATCGATTAGTTCAACGTCACGGTTTTCGTATTGCCGTCTGCCGTCTTCTATCACTTTGACTGCTGCCGCCAATTTGACGCTCAAGAAATTAACGAACCGCTGTAATTCAATCGCCTCCTCGCCAAACTGAAGCGATTGCAAATCTATTTTCCTTAAAGCGTCAATCGCCGGTTCAAGTTTTTCTCTGGCGTGGTAGGCGTTTTTCATATCGGTTTTCGTGATTTTTGTGGATGTTGCATTTGCGTTCATTTGATCTCCTTGTTTGTGAATCTGAAAGCCATTCTGGCGTGCCTAAACTGTATCGGGCTACGTTTCGCCTGATGCGGCCTCTAAATGTGATTTTTTGTTCAATTTTCGTGATGATGTTGAAGCCCTTGTTGCGCAAATCGTGAACACGTGCTGCGGCTTCAGGAATTGCGTGATCGGCGGTCAGCGTGAACGATAGAATCGAGCCATGCTGACGGATCAGGCTTAAGACTTGCGCGCACTGTCCCGTGACTATCGGTTGGCTTGCGGTACAATTGCCTGATGGTGCGAAGCGGGCTGACTCCTTGATCCGGTTGGCTCGCTTGTTCATTTTTTTGAATCTCGGGCTTGTTGCGTCTTGCCTAGCCGTTCGAGCAAAGCGCGGATGTCCTCGGCTCTCCAAGCGGATGCTCGTTGATTGGCCAGCTTTACCGCTGGTGGGTAGATGCCTTCTCTGATGCCTCGGTACCATGTTGATTTTGAGACGGGCACGATCGGTGGAGACCCGTTAAGCCCGAGTATCGTTCCAAGCCTGATGAATCCAGTTTCTGGAAGTTGTTGCATATGCACTCCTGTTTGAATGATCAGGAACACATTGTGAATCGACTTGAACAGGCCTCTATGCGGATTTTCCGGTTTCTGAGACGTTATTAGCTGTTGCAGCGCTTTGTGCGTCCAGGGGAGGGGTCTAGGGACACCGGCGGGAGGGGTACCCTCCCTTGGAAGGGAGGGGTGACGCTATCGTGGGATGGCGCAACTTTGACCATGCCACAAAAGACAAAGGCCACGACGAATCGCGGCCTCTATCTATGACGACTACCAACGGCGGGGGAATGTATCCTTCCCGCATCGCGCGTCACCAGCTTGACGGTGCTTTATCGGCTAACAGGGAAGATTTCAATCAATCGGCCAATAACGCCATGTCGTTACGCTGTAATTTTCAGGATTACATGTGGATGAGTCCATAAAACCACGTAACGTTTCCTCCTCCCTCATTTTGAACTATGGTAATTTTTACCATAGTTGATACCTCAACCAGAGCAGAAAGATTGTATGCACCAAGCAAGCGTTAAGGTTTACAATAGAAGCTAATTGATAGCTTTTTGTAAACCACAACTTGAATAGGGGAGGACGTATGATAGGTGAACGTTTGGCACGTGCCCGCGCTGCGTCTAGCCTGTCTATGCGGGCGCTAGCTGAGCAAGTGGGTGTTAGCGCTAATATGATCAAGAAGTATGAACATGATCAGAGCATGCCAGCATCGCCCATTTTGCTAAAGCTAGCTAAAGCTCTGAGTGTGCGAACAGAATATTTTTTTCGTCCAGTTAAAGTCGATCTAAAAGAAATCAAATATCGTAAGCATTCAGGCACGCCTGAAAGCATCATCAAGCGAATTCATTCGGATGTGTTGGATCAGGTGGAACGTTGGCAAGAACTTGCCAATCTGTGGCCTAATTTCCCTATCCTGCCATTCCAATTACCCGAAGGGCTGCCTGTTTCCATTTCAGAAATGGATGAAATTGAGGCGGTCGCTAATCATGTCCGCAAGGAATGGGCAATAGGTTTTGATCCAATAGCTGATCTAATAGACACGCTGGAAGCACGCGGTGTCTTGGTAATCATGGCATCTATAGATCAAGGGACTAAATTTGATGGCATGCAGGCCAGTATTGGCAATCAACCAATCATTGTGATTTCTGCCAATTGGCCTGGGGATCGTCAACGATTTACTTTAGCACATGAATTAGGGCATTTGATATTACATGGGCGGTTATCTCATGAATTGAATGAGGAAAAAGCCTGCAACCGTTTTGCAGGTAGCTTTTTACTCCCTGCATCGTCGATCCGTGAACAACTCGGTGAGAAACGGCATAATCTGGAAGTTCGCGAGCTTCATCTGCTGAAACTTGAATACGGACTAAGCATGCAAGCTTGCTTGTATCGAGCAAAGGATTTAGAAATTATCGGCAATAGTACATTTGAGAAACTGATTAAGCTTTTTAGTTGGAACGGCTGGCGCAAGCGCGAACCATGGGATCCTTGCCCAACTGAAAAAACTTACCTGTTCCAGCAACTGGTTTACCGTGCATTGGCCGAGGATATTGTCAGCGAATCAAAAGCCGCTGAATTACTAGGTATGCCGCTGGTTAAATTTCATCAAGCACGCAAGCTGGAACGACCGGATGCAGCTATTAATCAGTGATGCAAACATTCTGATCGATTTAGAAGAAGGTGAATTGCTGCCTGATATCTTTCATTTGCCTTATCAGTTCTGTACTCCAGAATATTGCTTTAATTATTGGTGATTAACAGCAGACACCATCAACTCTTCAGCGCCAAATGAGCAATAAACCCTGAGCGTGTTTCACCTGCTGCTTTGGCTGCTGCGTCTATCCGTCGAAGCACGCGGGAAGGTAAAGTGATATTGATGCGCTCTACCTTATCGGATAATTCCGCCAAATCTATCGTTACAATAGCCCAAATCCAGCCAGCGTACTCAGGATTGGCCTGATGCTCTGTGATTGATTTGGATTCAGGCACGGTACCGCCATCGTCAATAATCGTTTCCAGCCACAACTCTATAGCTTCCTTGGCGTTATCAATTGCTTCGTCAATGGTATCTCCAGCCGAAAAACAGCCGGGAAGATTGGGAACGATTACGCCAAAGGCATGATTGTTGTCACCTGTTTCAATCGCTATCGGATATCTCATTTTCTACTTGGTATCCAACGCAGCATAAAACGCTTTCTTGCTAACACCTACCTGCTTTGCCATTGAAGCTATCAAGTCTTGACTGAATGGCGATTTGGGACAGTCCACGGTTACCTTGAAGAGCTTGCCGTTCTCCACCTTTACCCATTGCTCATGGGATGTTCCCTTCTGAGGTCTTGGGGTAAACCCAAGCGATGTCAGGATTTTCTTAACATCCTTGCAGGTTAGCGGAGGGTGCGCTCCGCTCATTCATTGGTATTTGCTTGAGGAACAAGCGGCATAGGAAGTTTAAACATTGTGCGCATACCATCACGCAACAAGCCGATGTGATGCATGAGTGAGTAATAGTAGTAGGTAGCTATTTGCTTGAAAGGGGCTTTTCTCTTTAATAACTGATTGGCAAACTCACGGTCTTCTCCAACCAAGGCATCATAGAGATATTCACTAATCATGGTTTTCAGCTTGTGTTTGACTTCTGGCAAGCTTTCACCTTGAGCGGCCAGACAAAAATCAATGCAGAAAGCTTGCCATTGATCGCCCTTCTTATTGATGTAACACCGTAATATCAAATCAGTTGGCTTCATAGAATCAATCTCCACAATGGCATTTTATTTTGAGTAAATCAAGGTCGTTTAAGTTCGCCCATTGGCGAATCATAACGGCTATATGCATCTCACGCAATATCACTACGTGCGCGGCTGGGTGGTCTTGAATAATCTGATCTTGACACACCTCCACCTGCTGCCCTATGCTTGTCATGTCGCTGGCAAAATCCAGCGATCTGGTTTGGAAGCCAGGAAATTAGGCGGATTACCGCTATTGAGCGGTTTTTTTACGTCCGTAATCTTATGGTAATCCTTTTATGGGTGGCTGTATGTGGGAGGGCCTTGTCCCTGCCGGTTCCTAATTCCGGTCTTCCAACCCGCATACGCGCCGCCCACCAGTTCAAGCTATTTGAGCTGTGGCGGAATCTCAAACCGTAATTGAAAAGGAATAAGTTATGGATAATTCAAGCGATCAAAAACCCACCGACAATCAAACCGACATTGAAATAAAATTGCGCTTCACATTGTTTAACATTGACGCTTTGTCTCAGGATGGGCTATCCGAGATTAGTTCCATTTCCAGACTCGCGCTTGCCAGCCTCGAAACACCAGAAGGTTACCGGCACATGGACGACATCGCCAATGCCCTGCGAGCCATCTGGAGCAAGGCCGAAGACATCCAGGGCTGCATCAACGCCCAAGCGGAGGATGTCGGCTGCAACTACGTCGATAACGCCCAGAGCCGCCGCTGGGCTGCTGAACGTAAAGCCCGTAGCGAATTGAATTGATTGGAGAATGCGCCATGGAAAAAATCGAATACAAATCCATCCCTCAGGAAAGAGCGGAATGCATATTCAGTCTTGCCTCTGATGATTTTGAAAAACTATCGATACTGCTTCAGTCGATTGCCAGGGTTTCGGACGATGAATATCTTGTGAAAGGTTTGGCTGATACAGCTTTAAACGTTTGCTTAGAAGCTTACGGACAGTTGCGCGAGTTGTGTCTTGAGGCAGGACTGGACACCAGAAATATAGAGTACCATCCAGCATTGGATGAGAATGCGGTCGTTCAAGCTTTTGGGGGTGGCAAATGAACCAGCCGACATGCCAAATGACATGCGAAGAAATAAGAGAGACCTTTATAGCTCTTTCATTGCTTGCTGAACGCGCTGAAACGCTCATTGAAGCGGCTATTGAGCTTTCAGAACCACAAAACGGGCTTCCTTTCGGACTCATGCAAGAGAGCCTGCATGTCCTAAGTGAATTGTCTAGGGAAGCTAGTGAGAACGAGTTTAGAATTTTGAAAGAGTTGAGACTTCCTCACGACCCTGAGGGATGAGGCTTGACGCGCAGCAGTTCAACCTAAAACGCGCGCAAGCGATTATTATGCTTTGGACAAATAATAAGAGTTGTCTTAATGCAAATAATCGCTTGCTGCTCGATCTGGCGAGTCTGAGGGTCACTCTCTCGCCTTGAAGTGGTGACACCTGCGTAGCACGTCAGGCACAGGCCTATAACGTGAATTGTGCGGATTTGTTTTCTGCCACTGCTTGCAACGCCCTTGCCGATCCAGAAACACACAGTCACTGCAATAGTGCCTGTAATCGCGGTCAGACAAACGAAGAACCTTTTCGTTAACGATAGGCCGCTTTGCTGCTTCAGCGTTACTCAGTAACCTTGACTTGGTAGCCTGTGCCTCCTGAACAAAACGCTTTCTGGCTACTTCGTCCCTCGCGCACTTCTCAATGATCAACCTGAACAAATAATCATTGCTCGGTCTGCCACCATCGGTCATCCATTGGCGAATGGTTTCGAGGTCTTGGGCTTTGCTGTCATCTTTGCTGGATAAAACACAAGGTGACTCTTTTTTATAGCAAAGCTCAAATAAATTGATTACAATTCATAGATGACTTATCCATCATCATTTCGCTGCAAAGTTTTGTCCGTTCGCAAGAAGGAAGGACTTACCATTGCGCAGGCGGCGGCGCGTTTTTG
>NZ_JAGFJM010000031.1 GCF_024102715.1 Nitrosomonas communis | reverse complement strand
CGTGACGGCATGATTGATAAGAACATGGCCAGAATAGACCGCATTGTTAAAGAGGTTTCGCGCCGGTGACTATAAAAATCGACCAGGCGCTAATCCAGCATTTCATAAGCGGCTCGTTCGGCCTGCCAATTGCTCACGAGAACCTGCCGTATGCTCCCATTTCAGGCACGCCATACGCTGAAATACTGGTAATACAAAATGACATCACTGCTGCTGATTTATCTCATACTAACGAGACTGACGGAATTTTTAGGGTAATCCTGCGCTATCCGGTGGACTCTGGCTCCATAGCCGTAAAGCAGAAAGCTGACGCAATTTTCAGTTATTTCAAAATCGGTTCTGAAATTTCATATTCAGGGCAGGAGATTGTAATCACCCGTCATGCGCGCGCTAATGGATATTCAGAGCAAGGATGGTATAAAATAGTTATGACGATCGGCTATAGGGCTTTTTTGGCACGATGACAGCATCGACAATTAATTTACACAGAACTTTAATCAGGCTTTTAAAAGGTGCGATCAAGGCTTACGAAGCGTGGGTCAATGAGCAAGATTTAGCCAAGTAAAGTTCAAGATACATATTTAGTTTATCACCACGCGAGCACGCGACCAGGCCGCGCTAGTCAACGCCTAGTCATTTGCAACCTCGTCAACAAAGCGAGGATTGCACATGGCTACACCAATATTATTGCTCAACACCAAAGTTGAGATGCAGAGCGCTTTAGCGGCTGCAAAGACCATTACCGCTATCTCAAAAGCGACTGAAGCGGTCATTACAGCGACACACGATTTTCAAGTTGGCGATCTCATCGTAATAGATGAGGTTGCCGGAATGTTCGAGATCAATAAGCGCGTAGTTCGGGTTAAGTCCATCAACACTACCGTGGATTTCACATGCGAAGGATTGGATTCAACAAACTGGACTACGTATGTCTCTGGCGGCACAGCTCAGAAGGTCTCCACGCTGCTCGCTTTCGATAACGTCACCTCCTTCAATTTCCCTGAACCGCAACCGAACCGGATTGATGTAACGCCTATCTCCAGCTCGCAGAAGATTGAAGTGTTTGGCCTGGACGATGCACCTGTAGCTACGATGAACATGAACTCAGATCCTCTTGGCGCAACCATCGTTGAACTAAGAAAAGCCAGTCTGGCGAAAACAACCCGCGCTTTTCGCGTGACCACGCAAACAGGGCAAGTATTGATCTTCAACGCCTATGTCGCTGGTGGACGTGGATTTGATGGCGCAGTGGGCGCAGTGGCTACCGGTCAGGCCAGCATGACGTTTGCTGCTCCAGAACAATGGTTTGCATCCTAAGAAGGGGATGACATGACCACTCTCGTTGAAAAAATCAGACAGAAACGGCGCTTTGAAGTGCAGGTTGATCATATCACCTTCACCGGCTCATTACCGACTACCGAACAATTTTTTGTCTATGGCCGCGAATCAGTCACAGATGCCGAGATTGCGCGCAAGTGCGTAGATGGATGGCGGGGCGTGACCGAATCGGACTTAATAGAGGACGGCGGTGATGACGTTATCGCTTTCGACAAAGAGCTATTCAATGAAGTCATTGGGGACAAGCCGGAGTGGTGGCGGCCTATCTCTGACTTGGTGATTGATCGCTTCAAGCTTCGAGCAGCAGAGAAGGAAAACAAGGAAAAAAACTCGCAATCTGGATCGAAAGCCAAAGCCTCAGACAAATAAGTCGGGCGAAAGCTTTTGCTCCAGACGTTCAGTTGCAACCCATCAATCAGATTGCTTTAAGAATCTGGAAATTAATGGGTTCAGAAATAAATTGGGGGGCGCTCGGTGTGCTCTCCGAGTATTTCAGAGTTGAAGATGCGGAAGCATTGATTGATTCACTAATACAAATTAAAGACTACTGCGACAAGGTGCAGGCAGCGAACAAATGACCGAAGAAGTAGCTTCACTGATCATAAAGGCGGATTCGACGCAGATAAAATCAGCTCGGGATGAGCTTGATAAGCTGGCGAAGACGAGTGCGAATACGGAAAGCGCTGTCAACAAGTTTTCTTCGGGAGTTGACCGCGGTTTCTCTGTAGCGAAAACAGCCGCCGCTGGACTGGTTACCGTGTTTGCCGGGATATCTGTCAGCAATGCAATCAGAGAGGTGGCGAGTCTATCGCAGACATATAATGAACTGGGCATTGCCATGCACGCAGTCGGCAGAAATGCCGGGTTGTCTGCTCAGGAAATTGATTCGGTAGCCAAGGCCGTGCAGAAGTCCGGCATTTCGATGATAGAGTCTCGCTCTGTCATATCCAGACTGATCACGGCGAACATCGATTTAGCCAAAGCGACACAGCTTGCAAGAACAGCTCAGGATGCAGCAGTCATTGGCCAGATTAACTCATCAGAGGCGCTTGATCGCATGGTGCACGGCATCATTGCGGCAGAGGTAGAAGTGCTCAGGGGCATCGGCATTAATGTCAGCTTCGAGAATAGCTACAAGGCTATGGCTGAGCAGCTTGGCATCACCACAGCGCAATTGAGCGAGCAGCAGAAGATGCAAGCCCGCGTCAATGTGGTGCTGGAAGAGGGATCAAAGAACGCTGGCGTGTATGAAGCCGCGATGAATAACGCAGGGAAACAGCTCAGATCGACCGACCGCATTATTGAGGACATGAAGGTCAAAGTGGGCGGCCTGTTCGATTCGGTAACGCTGGCGGCTGTGCAGACCTACTCGAACACGCTGAAAGAGATCGATTCGGTTATTGCTGCGCTGGCAAGTTCAGGGCAGATTGAACGATGGGGTGACAATATTGCGCGTGTTTTCGCGTTCATCCTGGATTCTGGCCGGGCGGTCATATCAATCTTCAAAGCGATTGGATTCGGTGTCGCGACCGCAGTAGAGCAGGCCGGGGCAGTTCTGACCCTTAACTTTCAGAAAGCGCTTGACCTGGGCGCATCGTTCAACAAAATGATGGCCGAAGAATTCAATGCGCTGACCAAAAACAGAGATGCAGTAGAGGCGCAGATCAAGGCGCGTAAAGAGATGGCAAGCTCTACCGACAGTGTAGCGCAGGCGGTAAAAAAAGATGCGGAAGGAAGTAATGCGGCTGCTCAATCTCTTAAAAAACTTTCTGATACGCAAAAAAAGATAGTAACAGACCGCGAACGGTTTATTTCTTCTCTCAATAAGGAGGCGTCTCAACTTGGCAAAACAAGCTCGGAAATCAAGCGCCTGGAGGCGGCGCAGCTTGGTATTTTGGACGCTGCAACGCCGCTCATCGATAGGGTAGATGCTTATAACCGTTCTCTAAGAGACCAGGAAATCAGAGTAGATTCAATCACCAAGAATCTGCAGCGCTA
>NZ_JAGFJM010000030.1 GCF_024102715.1 Nitrosomonas communis | reverse complement strand
CGTGACGGCATGATTGATAAGAACATGGCCAGAATAGACCGCATTGTTAAAGAGGTTTCGCGCCGGTGACTATAAAAATCGACCAGGCGCTAATCCAGCATTTCATAAGCGGCTCGTTCGGCCTGCCGATTGCGCACGAAAATTTGCCGTATAGTCCTGTTGCAGGAACAGCATACGCTGAAATACTGGTAATTCAAAATGACATCACTGCTGCTGATTTATCTCATACTAATGAGACTGACGGGATTTTCAGGGTAATTCTGCGCTATCCGGTGGACTCTGGCTCCATAGCCGTAAAGCAGAAAGCTGACGCAATTTTCAGTTATTTCAAAATCGGTTCTGAAATTGCATATGCAGGGCAGGAGATTGTAATCACTCGTCATGCACGCGCTAATGGATATTCAGAGCAGGGATGGTATAAAATAGTAATAACAATCAGTTACAAGGCATTTTTAGCACGATGACAGCATCAAGCAGGAAATTGCACGAAACATTAATACGTCTTTTTATAACAGCGAGGATTGCACATGTCTACACCAATATTACTGCTCAACACCAAAGTTGAGATGCAGAACGCTCTGGCGGCTGCAAAAACCATCACCGCTATCTCAAAAGCGACCGAAGCAGTCATTACAGCAACGCATGATTTCCAGGTTGGCGATCTTATCGTAATCGATGAGGTTGCCGGAATGTTCGAGATCAATAAGCGCGTTGTCCGGGTCAAGTCCATCAATACCACCGTGGATTTCACCTGCGAGGGATTGGATTCAACCAATTGGACTACGTATGTCTCTGGCGGCACAGCTCAAAAGGTCTCCACGCTGCTTGCTTTCGATAACGTCACTTCATTCAATTTTCCTGAGCCGCAGCCAAACCGGATTGACGTAACACCTATTTCCAGCTCCCAAAAAGTAGAGGTGTTCGGCCTGGACGATGCTCCTGTAGCCACGATGAACATGAACTCCGACCCTCTTGGCGCAACCATTGTCGAGCTGAGAAAAGCGAGTCTAGCCAAGACAACCCGTGCTTTTCGCGTGACCACGCAAACAGGTCAAGTGTTGATCTTCAACGCATTTGTAGCAGGCGGACGTGGCTTTGATGGTGCAGTAGGCGCGGTTGCTACCGGTCAGGCCAGCATGACGTTTGCTGCTCCTGAGCAATGGTTTGCATCTTAATGAGGGGATGCCATGACCAGTCTAGTTGAAAAAATCAGGCAGAAACGACGCTTTGAAGTGCAGGTTGATCATATCACCTTCACCGGCTCATTACCTACGACCGAACAATTCTTTGTCTATGGCCGCGAATCCGTCACAGATGCCGAGATCGCACGTAAATGCGTGGATGGATGGCAGGGCGTGAAAGAGGCGGACTTGATCGAGGGAGGCAGTGATGATGCTGTCTCTTTCGACAAAGAGTTATTCAATGAAGTTATCGGGGACAAGCCGGATTGGTGGCGGCCTATCTCCGACCTGGTGATTGATCGCTTCAAGCTTCGAGCAGCAGAGAAGGAAGACAAGGAAAAAAACTCGCAATCTGGATCGAAAGCCAAAGCCTCAGGCAAATAAGTCGGGCTAAAGCTTTTGCTCCAGACGTTCAGTTGCAACCCATCAATCAGATTGCTTTAAGAATCTGGAAATTAATGGGTTCAGAAATAAATTGGGGGGCGCTCGATGTGCTCTCCGAGTATTTCAGAGTTGATGACATAGAAGTTTTGATTGATTCACTGATACAAATCAAGGATTACCGCGACAAGGTGCAGGCAGCGAACAATTGACTGAAGAAGTAGCTTCACTGATCATAAAGGCGGATTCGACACAATTAAAATCCGCCCGGGATGAGCTTGATAAGCTGGCGAAAACGAGCGCAAACACAGAAGATGCTGTTAGCAAATTTTCTTC
>NZ_JAGFJM010000020.1 GCF_024102715.1 Nitrosomonas communis | reverse complement strand
GCCGGACACGATGCGGCGGCCGTCCGGGGAAAAAGCGACACTTGAAACGTCATTCTGATGACCCAGCAGGGGTTGGCCGATGGGTTGTTCCGACTCAGCATCCCACAGGCGCACGGTGTTGTCCCAGCTGCCCGAGACGATGCGGCGGCCGTCCGGGGAAAAAGCGACACTGAAAACATCACCCTGATGTCCCAGCAGGGATTGGCCGATGGGTTGACCCGACTCGGCATCCCACAGGCGCACGGTTTTATCCCAGCTGCCGGACACGATGCGGCGGCCGTCCGGGGAAAAAGCGACACTTGAAACGGCATCATGATGTCCCAGCAGGGATTGGCCGATGGGTTGACCTGACTCAGCATCCCACAGGCGCACGGTTTTGTCCCAGCTGCCCGAGACGATGCGGCGGCCATCCGGGGAAAAAGCGACACTCGAAACGGCATACTCATGTCCCAGCAGGGGTTGGCCGATGGGTTGACCCGACTCGGCATCCCACAGGCGCACGGTGTTGTCCCGGCTGCCTGAGACGATGCGGCGGCCGTCCGGGGAAAAAGCGACACTTAAAACAGAATCACCATGATAGCGGCGCATGATTTCAATGGGAAGAGTCAGTGCATTAGTCAGCGCCACATCAATTTCATGCACGTAGCGAGGATCATCAGTGCGCCGACTTACCGGCGTAACGCTGAGCGCGATCAACGCACCGACCCGGGCATTACCATCATTGGCATAACTGCGTGATAGGCCCGCGGCTGCCAGGGCGCCGGCGCGCGCCTGTCGCAAGGTTTCCGCTTGCTGGCGTTGGATTTCGGCTTGTTGCATTTGATTCTCTAAATGTAAAGATATCCCTCTGCCTGCAAGCAATAGAGCCACGAGGAGTAAGGCACTGGCTTTTATACTATTGAAGATAAAGCTTTGATGGCGGAATTGCTGGACACACTGCCAGGCATCGCCATAGCGTTGACACCAGTGCGGACCAATCTTTTTCTGCTTGATCCAGTGGCGGATGCGCCAGCTATCGCGGAGTGAAAGCCGCTGGCTTTTTTCCGTACGTCGCACCAGATCCCACCATTGCCGGCCATCTTCACGTTCTTCAAACAGCCAACCTTGCTTGAAGTCACGTTTCTTTCCGCATAGCTTGTGCCAGCTTCGAATCAGCGCTTCATGACCGATATCGATTTCGGGATCCTCGCCGCTGCCTTGCTGGATGAAACTCGCTTCTTCACTGCTGAATTGTGCTAATACTCGATTGAGCGAAGCTTTGGCGCGATCAGGCTGATCATTCAACCGCTCGGTGATCAACGCGAGCAGCGCACCATATTGCTGAGGACGGCGGGTGGCGCGATCCTGTTCATCCAGTTGCGTGATGGCTTTCATTAATCGTTCCAGAGTTATGAAATCATCAGGATGGGATTGCGCGAGTAATTCGGTTAATTGCTCTGCTTTAACATGGATCGAGCCTTTGATGCCGCCAATCGTTTGGTAATCTTCATCGCGCAGGTGTTTGGGATCCCTCGACGCAACTTCCCATAAGCGCCGCAATGTGTGCTGCAAGGTAGGAAGCAGATCGGTTTCTTCCTCGATATCCAGCAATAACCGTTGTACCAGCAGGTTATCGATCAGGCCGTTTGCATCATCGATCGGTCCACGAATGATCGCTTCAAGCTGATCCCGGCCAGGCAGCGGCACCAGATATTGTGAAGCACTGACCGCTTCAGCCAAGCCAGTATAAGCCGCGCAATGACCAAAAAAATCCGAGCGCATGGTAATGACTACATGCAGGCGGTTGTTGGACTGCTTCACCGCGCTCAGCAGGAGTTCGACAAATGCGCGGCTTTCTTCTGCCATCGCAGCTTTTTGCAGCCCCTGCGCTTCTTCGCCATAGCGGAACAGTTCCTCGAACTGATCGACGACTAACAGCAGTTTTGGGGCGTCAGGCGCTAGTTTGTCAGTAACCTCGGTTAGACCATAAGCGGATTGGCGCAGCGTCATGTCGTAGCGATAGGTGCGGGCGTTGGCCAGCGGATCGTTTCCTTCCTCGCGCGCTTTCTCTGAAAGGGCTAACGCAAGTTTTGCAATGGGTGCCGAACCCGGTTTGGTGATGACCGTTTGCCAATCCTCATCCATGAGTCTGGGCAGAATGCCCGCGCGTACCAGTGATGATTTTCCTGAGCCTGAGGCGCCCACTACTGCCGTAAAACGGTTGTTATGCACTTTGTGCAGCAAAGTGACAATTTCCTGGTCACGACCACGAAACCAGTGATGATCAGCCATTTCAAACGGCCGTAATCCGACAAAAGGCGGTCTAATGGATGAGCTGGTCATGATTCGTTCCCGTGTGGAGGTAGAATTTCCAGAGATTCCAGAAGATCTCGGCATTTCTGAGCATTATCTGGTAATGCTTCGATTTTTCGGCAGATAATCCCTTTCTGAAAAAATCGCCGTTTTTCAGCATCATTTCCGCCAGGCAGCCGCAGACAAACTGTTTTGGCGGGCGCCGGCGATAATTTGGTTAAAAGTGCTTGAAGATTTTCTTGACTGGCCATACCCCAAGGGATTAAAACAGCAGAGGCTTCCGTTGTAAGTTCAGCGTAAGTTTCAGGATCGAACAACTGAACGTTGAGGTTACACTCCTGAATTGCATTGGCCAGTTCAGTTGCCAGTTCTTCATCATCAGGATGCGCTGCTGCGATCAACAGCAGGTTAAATTTTGCACTCGAGGAACGTTCCTCTGCCTGCGAGGCTGGCTTGAGCCGCTCGCGCAACAATTGCGACAAATCGGTCACCTCTTTGCCAAATATTTCTTCATTTTGCTGGAGTTCACCGAAACGTTCCGTGACGACATCGACAGGATTTCGTTTGTCACCCGTTTCGGTGCGATGCCAGCGGGGCACCCACAAGATGCGGTGGTATGGCATTGCGCGCGCCAGCCGCAATTGGAGCGGAACAATCGGCTCGGTAGCGCCTTCCGGCGTACTGCCATTTTTTTCACCGAGCAGATGCACGGCAAACACTGCTTGAGATAGCCCTGCTTTGACCATGCTTACAAATGCTTCGGCTGTATCGGGCGATGTGTCCGCTTCCGGCACGACCTTGATACCATTTTTTACCAGGTCATTGACCAGCCGCTGCCGTGCATCGCGCAGGTCACTGGCTGCAAGCGCGATAAATACAATCTGACCCGTTGCGGTCACGGGTGGTACCATAGCGGCTGGTCGAACGATGCCCAGTTTGTTAGAAATGGCCTCTGCAATTGTTTTGACGAGATCATAGTAGGCTGTTTCGTCTTTCAACCCGCGCCAATAAAATTCACGCGTTTTACCTGTAGATTCAACTTCGAAAAATTGGTAGCCTGTACGTGCATTGTCGTTTTGCATGAGTGACGGTAAGAGTTCCCGTGCAAGCGGATGCTTGAATACGGGAATATAACGTTCAATGTCTTCGGCATGCAGTTGAAAGAACAGTTGCAACTCGCGCTGACACCATTCTCGCTGTATCCAGTTTCTCGAAAGGATTGCGAGCAAGAGTTTGGCTTGTTTCAAAGCTTGCTCAATCTTGGGGGTGAAGGCCTCGTGCGGTTCAATCTCATAGCGATCAAGCCACAGTTTGGCCTCTGCTGCCCCGCGATCCGTTAATTCAAAGCGCAATTGATTCCAGAAAAATGAGACCCATCCCTCTACTTTTTTATCAGGCGGCTGTTCGTTGTCCGCGCGGGCATAGCTGATAAAAACAGAGTTGTTAGAAGTTGGTCGCGTAGCATCTGTCATGATTTATCCCATCACAATCGCGTTGATTGTTCAAACCCATCACTATTTTCATGAATTATGACTCCAGCCATAAACCCATCCAGGTGCTGTTTTCTGCGGCCAGTACTGTTTCGCATTCCATGACCCAATTGGCTGGAGTTGCTTCATCAATCTGCATTTTTAGCTTGATGTTTACTAGCCGATTGGCTGTTGTACGGTAGATCGGAATCAGCTTGTCAAAGCGAGTTGCTTCGAGATGCGATACTACGGCGCCACCCAACGTGGTTAGCACAGCGGTAATGGCTGCCAGATCAATGTTGAGAAGGGGAGATGCGGCAAGTGCAGCAATAATGGCAGCGACGAGCGAGAGCATCCATTCCAGAGTGTGTAATCGTTGGGAGTAGGTGTCATATTGCATCGATCGATCGCGGTAATACTTGATCTGCTTATCGATCCGCTGCTCCAGATATTCATTTAAACTCAGGTCTTGCCTGGGACAACTTCCCAAACCCCTGGTTGTCTGCTCAAAAAGAAGGAGATCATTTACCTTATTTTCAATCTCGGCTTTCTGATTCAGGAGAATCTTGTCGCGTGTTTGTGGATCATGGTATGGGCCAGCCTGGGCAGCGTAAAGAAAAGCCTCTCTTTTTAATGCTTCAGCAGCGATGCGTGCACGCAAGTGGCGGTCGATGACATCTTTGTTCAGCCACCTTGCAGTGATAAACGTGACAAATGCCAGACTGATCGCACTGAGTACCGCAAGGTAAGTGGCAATGTCTGGGTTAATTTGCTGGACTGCGCATGCGGCAAATAAAGCACCCAGGAATGAAGCGATAAAGGTTGAATAACGCGCGCGATCGGTAGCTGATTTTAATGCATTCGCTGTTTCTGACCAGACCGCCTGGCGGTCAGCAACGGATTCCAAGATGGACATCATGACACCTCTCTTTCTTCCGAATGGTTGCAGACAGGCACTTATCCTCATCATAGCCAAGTCATTTTCAGCTATTCAGTTGTAATACTGTAATGCATTGCAAAGCTGTTTTAAAGTGGATTTTCTCGCAAGGTGAATAAAATGTTTGGCCGCTAAAAGTACTTGCAGATGGTGATCATGCTTAGTACAGTGTATTAACCCGAATATTTCATAAATTGACACGCGCCCTCACTTGCCTTATTGATTAATAAGAAAGATTTTGCTCAGTCGGGTGTATGAATCACTACACCACTCCTTCTCAAAACTTCCCTATTAATCAAAACTCTGCGCGACCATCACGCGAATTTATGAAATATCCGGGTTAAAAAGCTGGGAAGAATCACAACAGACTTCCCTTTTCATCAATTCATATAGTTTGAGCTTAACTATGGCTGAGAAAAATATCGAGCGATTGTGGGATCAACTATTTACTTTCATCAGAGATGAGCGTGTCATTCCGATCGTTGGCCCAGAATTGCTCAAGATCGATATCGATGGTGAAAGGACACTGCTCTATACTTATCTTGCTAGACAGCTGGCAAAAAAGCTGGAAATCTACTTTGAACCCACTGATAGCTTGAGTACCGTTGCTGGCCGCTATATTTCTCAGGGGATAGATCGGCGGGAGGATATTTATCCAGAGCTGATGAATGCGATGCCGTCACTGACTCAAGATCAACTGCCCGATGCTTTGGTCAAACTGGCTGAAATCAGTAAATTTAAATTATTTGTCACCACTAGTTTTGATCCCTTGCTGGTATACGCGCTGAATCAAATCCGTTATGGCGGGGAGAGCAAAACGCAAGTGCTGGCTTTTTCGCCAGAATCGAAGGACGATCTCCCAAAAGAATTTGGCCAACTAGATCGTGTGACAGTATTTCATTTGTTTGGAAAGCTATCGCCAATTCCGGATTACGTCGTCACTGACGAAGATGTGCTGGAATTCATGCATGCGCTGCAATCCAGAACATCCCGGCCAGATCGACTGTTCGATGCCTTGAACAAGCAGAGTTTGATGGTGATCGGCTGCCCTTTATCTGATTGGCTGGGGCGTTTCTTTGTGAGGATAGGCAAGAAAGAACGTTTGATTATGTCAGGGGGTAAAACTGATTTTATGGCAGGTGATCAGTTGCGGAATGAGAAAAATCTGGCGGAGTTCCTGCTCCATTTCAGTAATCGAACCAAGGTTTTCCCGAGTTCATCGATCGAATTCGTCAATGAACTCCACCAGCGCTGGCGAGCACTTAATCCACAAACAGGGCAGTCGGCAAATCCGATCGATATACCCGTCAACGATCTTGATAAAATGCAGCAGGGAGCCGTTTTTCTGAGCTATGCGAGCGAGGATCGGCCTGCTGTCATGTTGATACGTGATGCGCTCGAACAAGTCGGCATCGATGTGTGGTTTGATCGCAACCCCGATGCACTGCGCATCGGGGAAGATTTCGAGCTCAAAATCAAGACCAATATCGACCAGTGTTCGCTGTTTATTCCGATCATTTCTGAACACACCCTGACACCCAAACCCCGTTTCTTCCGGACTGAATGGAATCACGCCCAACAACTGGCAGGACGCTACCCTGATAACTGGCGGTTTATCATTCCAGTGGCGATCGATGATACCCCTCCTGATACGTCCGCTGTGCCTGAAAAATTCCGCAAACTGCATTGGGAAAGGTTGCCAGGCGGTCAGACGCACATTCAATTTGTAGAGGAAATCAAACGCCTTTACCGCGCTTATCAACGAAACTTTGTTCAGTCAGCATGAATACACCAGCCATCAGCTCATTGCTCTCATCCGGACAGATACTGGTCGATGATGAACATCCTTGGCCGGGACTGGCTTCGTTCCGCGAGCAGGATGAACATTATTTCAAAGGTCGTGGACCGGATATAGAAAAACTGCGCACGCTCGTTGATCGTGAACGCCTCACAGTGCTATTTGGCGTATCTGGCTTGGGTAAAAGTTCGCTGCTGCAAGCGGGTCTATTCCCACGCTTGCGCCTGGAGCAAGTTTTTCCTGTTTATATTCATCTGGATTTTGCTGATACCGATCAACGTCTCAGTGAACAGGTGTTTTCAGCCATTGTTCGGCAGGCGCAGAATAATGCGATAGAAGTGCCTGCGCACAATGAAGGTGAGACCCTGTGGGAATATTTTCACCGCAAGGATGCCGAGTTCTGGGATGCACGTAATCGCATCGTGATTCCCCTACTATGCCTTGATCAGTTTGAGGAGATTTTCTCGCTTGCTCGTGAAAATCCACAACGCAGCCAGGAAGTCAAACAATTCACTATTGAGCTGGCGGATCTGGTCGAGGGACGTTGTCCCGAAACAATCAAAGCACATTTGGATGACCATCCAGATAAAGCAAAAATCTTCAGTTTTAGTCGTCAACCTTACAAGATCATTCTTAGTCTGCGCGAAGATTATCTTGCTGACCTGGAAGGGTTACGCAAAGGGATGCCCTCCGTTATCCATAACCGCATGCGGCTTACGCCCATGAGCGGTGATCAAGCACTCACCGTTGCTGATCAAACTCAAGGTCGTTTGATGGAAACCAGTGTGGCTGAATCCATCGTACGCTTGGTCGCGGGAGAACAAGGCGAAACGTATGAGGCTTTAACCGAATTGCGCATTGAACCTGCATTGCTGAGTCTGGTCTGTCGTGAGCTCAATGAACAGCGCATTGCTTACAAAGCTCGTCAAATCAATGCACAATCCGTTACCACCAGCAATCGCGAACAAATCCTGGAAAATTTCTATGATCGCAGCTTGGAAAACGAATCATCTGAATTGCGCCAGTTCATCGAGGACAGACTCATCACCCTAAACGGTTTCCGCAATAGCGAAGCGTATGATAATGCCCTTGGGATTGCAGGCATCACGCCAGAAGCACTTTTCCGCTTGGTTAAACGGCGGTTGCTTAGGCTGGAAGAAAGGGGTGGGGTTAAACGCATCGAACTGATCCACGACGTACTGACTAGCGTAGTACGCAAAAGCCGTGATCAGCGCTGGGTGTTGGAGAGGCAGCGGCAGGCTGAAGCGGCACGTGAAAAAACTGAAGAAGCATTTCGCGCCAGTAAGCGTAGAGCAGTTTTTTATTTGGTCATGCTGTTTATTGCATCTTGTGCCTCGCTCTGGGGGTGGTGGAGCTGGTGGGATGCTGAGGAGGCGAGAATGACCGCTGATCAGGAACGCTTTCGCTCAGATAAACTTTTAAGTTTTATGTTGAGCGAAAAACTTCAAGCTGAGATGCGCGATATTGGGCGTGGGGATCTTCTGGAGTTAGTACAGAAAAAAAGTGAAGAAAATTTGAAAGATCAAAGTTTCAATAGGGGGCTGGCATTACGTAATAGCGGTAATCTGAATCGTTCGCGTGGTCAGTTAAATTTGGCGATAGAGAATTTTCTTCAAGCCCAGGCAATATTTGAAAGATTTATAGATACCAAGGGAGATAAGGCAAAAATAGAATTGGCGCGCACCCTTGTTCAAATGGGAGATGTACTTTCTGATAAGGGAAAGCTATCAAAAGCCTTAAAGGTCTATGAACAAGCTGTGCAGATTCGCAGGTATATTGCTACTCAATATACCAATAAAATATCTCACGAACTTTTCGAAATTTACGAGCAGAACAGCACGCCAGCACTTGAATTAGCAGAAACACTTGATGGATTGGGAACCCTTTATTTCCGAATAGGTGAAGTGTCAACAGCATTTAAGCATTATGAAGAAGCAATTTCGATTGCTGTGGATCATTTATTTGAACCGATAAATTTAATTGATGAATCTGCGGCTATCTATGAATATCCCTCAGAACCGAATTTTTTAGCTCTAAAAGTATTGGCAAGTGTCTTAGCAAATAAGAGTGTAAGAAACGTTTGGATAACAAATGAGCGTAGGCATTTTGATTCGGGTTTATTCATCATGAATGAATATCTTAAGGCAAAACCCCTTTCAGCAGTATCACGTCATGATGAAAGTCGAATAATTTTCTGGCTGAGTCAAAACGATAATATTTCCATAGATGATAAGTTGGCGGTGATTAGAAAAGTTATCGAGGGGTTTGAAATGCTTAGACGAGTAGATTCTAAGAATTTTCTTTGGCGCAACGAGTGGGCAAATATTCAATGGATTTATGGTGATCAGCTCTTAGATAGCTGTTCGACTGAAAGCCAATCATGCTCAGACAAGAATTTCACCATGATGGAAGCTAAACGTCGGTTTCATGAGGGTTTAGAGCAACTTAGAGTGCTAGTTGAGATGGACAAAGCCAATTTGTCATGGAAGCTAGATTTAGCTGCTGCATTACGCGATTATGCGATCTCTCTCAAAAAGAAAAAGAAGCTACCATTTGAATATATGAGTTTTCTCGATGAGGCCATCGAGATTTATTCACAATTGATTCTGGACATTAATGATACTGAAACAAGAACTTGGTATGCGTGGACTTACAAGGAGCGAGCTTCCGGCTGGCAACAACTGGGTAAAGCTGAAAAGGCACTGGAAGATTTACAGCAAGCAAGGATTATCTATGAGGATTTAGTCAATAGATTGCCTGACCACCCATACTTTGGAAATTTACTAATCCAAATACTGGATGATGAAATCAGTCTCCGCGAAAAAAATAGTGATGATTCTGTTTTAGTCAGTCTGATAAAACGAAGGGATGAATTAAAATTAGCAAATAAAGTCGTGGATGATAGCGATAATTATCAGAATTCAGAATGGACCAGACAGAAGGAAGTTGCGGAGGAAGCTAAACAAAAAAACAAACCAGAGGTAGCTACGGCAGCTTATCAAATTGGAATAAAGGCTTTATTGGAGGATGCGAAAGCAGACCCAAAGCGAGCGGAAATTTGGAATCAGTTGGCGCAAGCCCAGTATCAACTTGCTGAAGTATTCTACACATCAAATTTATTAGCTAAAAGCATCGCCACTTACCGAGAAGCTATACTGTCAGCCAAGGAAGCCACCGTTCTCTCGCCTGAGAAGGACAATTTTCAAAACTGGTTGCATGTTATCCATTTTGCTCTCGGCGTTGCTTTGCAGGAAACCAAAGAGCTGGAATCAGCTCGTGATCAGTTTCTGGATTCTCTTATTCCTTTGAAAGTTGCCCTAAAGCTGAATTCTACCGAATCGGTTTATCATCAGAATGCAAGAGAAGCATATCGTATGATTTATTTGATCGAACAGGAATTACTTAAGCATAATCCCGGAAATTACTCTAGATTGTTTGACGGACGTAAATCGGCATTGCAACAAAGGCTTTATGCGGCTTGGAATGCTATGGCTTTTTCCTCCAATCAAGAGCGGGCTTTACAACTACAAAAATTGTTCATGGCTAGAAGGGATTTGGCCGAATTCTTGGCTTTTGAAAAGCAAGATCTAAAGCAAGCATTATCCCTCATGGAGCAAGTCGTGATCGATGCAGAAAAAACTGTCGCTGATAAGCCAAAAAATCCAGAGCTTTACTGCCGCCTTGGCGAGGCGGATTACGCCATTGGCATGTTAAGACGAGAACAATTACTACCAGGCTGGGAAGAATCTATACGGAAGGGCTTGCTAGCCATTGATTGGGGTATTAGCATTGCCAAAAAAGAAGAGCCAATTTGTCATATATTTTCAGGTGCTTATCGTAAGAATTTAGGTAAATATTTACTTAAGGATGGCCGTGCCGATGACGGAAAAGAGGAATTGAAAAAAGCGCTCTCAGCTTCTCAGAAAGTTTTGCAGTACTGGCCCAATGATGAACAAATCAAACAAGATATTGAAGTAATACTACAAGAACTCAGCGCATTTGATAAAAATTCAGATCAGCCATTCATTCCAATACTGAAGCAACCAACTATTCCCATTCCTGCTATAAAACCTTTATTAACTGGATAGTTGATTTAGGCTTTAATTCAAGAGCTGGAAAATTACTGCCATTCACATCATGCTAAATCAGTTGCTATATAAAAGGTATCACCATGAATCCTTATTGCTTTGTGATATAGCAAAGCTCAAATAAATTGATTACAATTCATAGATGACTTATCCATCATCATTTCGCTGCAAAGTTTTGTCCGTTCGCAAGAAGGAAGGACTTACCATTGCGCAGGCGGCGGCGCGTTTTT
>NZ_JAGFJM010000006.1 GCF_024102715.1 Nitrosomonas communis | reverse complement strand
CTCGGATGGCTGCCAATGCAACTTTCGCTTTGAATTCACTGGAATATTGCGCGCGCTTCTTGCTCATGGTTATTTCACTCCTTTTCTGTTTTGCCAGAGCTTAACAACCTGTCCAGTTTTTGGGTACTACTTCAAACCACCGGCTAAAGCCAGTGGATTAGAGTTACGGACTGAAAGTCCGGATACGCGTCGACTGAACGACGCGTCTTATTCCGGCTCCATTTTAAAATTATCGTTTGGATTTGGCTCAAAGTGATTCTCCAAGTATTGCTTGATCATCTCTTCTGTCATCTGACCTACTGTCGCGCAGAAATACCCTCGCGCCCAAAAATGCCTTCCCCAGTACTTCTTCTTCAGGTAAGGAAATTCTTCAAACAGATAGCTCGATGTTCGTCCTTTTATCCGCCTCATAATCTCACTCGGAGCCATCTCTGGCGGGCAACTCACCAGTATACGCACATGATCCTTACTCACTACACCCTGTACAATTCTGATTTCAAATGCTTCGCACCTCTGACGAACCAACTCTCGAACACGTTCTGCAACCTCTCCTTTCAGAATCTTATATCGATACTTCGTTACCCATACAAAATGATATTCAATCTGATAAACCGTATGACTTTCATATCTATAATCCATGCCACACCTCCTGTGTGACATATTCTCGCAGCTAAAGCTGACCGGCTAAAACCGGTGGTTTTAACCTTATGATGGATAATAATAACAAGAGAGAGATAACCTTGTATTGATACGTGTTAATTAACAATATACAATCATAAAAATGATCAAGACTTTTATCCATAAAGGACTTGAAGACTTCTTTAAAACAGGAAGCAAGGCAGGCATACAGCCAAGCCATGCCAGAAGATTGCGCCTATTGTTAACTACGCTGGATAACGCAAGAAAACCAGATGACATGAATGCGCCAGGCTGGAGACTGCACGGACTAACAGGCGACCATAGCGGACATTATTCTGTAAAGGTCAGTGAAAATTGGCGGCTGACTTTCACCTTTGAAGGTGAAGATGCTGTGCTGGTTAATTATCAGGATTACCATTAGGAGAATTTAAACATGGGCAGAATGCACAACCCAGCCCACCCGGGCGAAGTATTGCGGGAGTGGATACCCGAAGAAATGACAGTAACGCAGGCAGCAAAAGAATTGCAGATTTCCCGCGTTACACTCTCCAAAGTGCTGAATGGCAAGGCAGGCATTACCGCTGGCATGGCGCTGCGGCTTTCAGCATGGCTTGGAACCACTCCTGACGTATGGCTAGGAATGCAGACGCAGTGGGATTTATGGCAAGCAGAACAGGAGCCTAGACCCAATATCAGACCGTTGGAGCGATTGCCGGTATGATCTTGCTTTCAAGATCAAGCAGCTTATGACTTATGGAATGCGCGTAAAGCTGGCCTGCCAAAAGTGATGCGTATAGCTGACTTGAAACTGTCGATGCATCAATAGTTGCGAGCACACAATTGCATCAACTAGTTTCAACGAAAATATTTTGATATGATGAGCGAATGTATTCAGAATTGATGAATATTTAATGTGGTGAGTTTGCCTGGAGTGTTGCAGCACCCCAGGCGGCTTACTTTTTTAACCATCTCTCCCTAACGAGATTTGATAT
>NZ_JAGFJM010000109.1 GCF_024102715.1 Nitrosomonas communis | reverse complement strand
CTGAGCAATTAGCTCCGTTAATGAGCCATCGAGTTGTGTTGTCACATCCATGCAGATATCGGAATTGACTACCAGATTGGCTTGTTCTGCAGGTGCATTGATGGTGCAATGCTGAGTACTGCCGATGAAAGATTCGAACGGATTGATGGGTAAGTTTAGATTAAATGTGATGCCATTCCACACCGAGGAAGTAACATTGCTGGTACTAAGAACGGAAATGCCGGTTTGTGTGGGTTGTGCAGGTGTTTCGCAAAAATTGGTATCGCTGGGGATCTCGATGCACTCTCCATTGGTTGTTACTGTCACTACATTGCCACTCTGACTATAAGAAAAGCCGGCAGGTACATGATCGGTATTACAGGCGGTGATATTGCTGTTGCCACCGGAGTTGGCAATGTGCTCAATCAAACCTGGAAGACTGTCGATGAATGTCGGGTTATTGCCCCAAGGGCCTCCCAAAACATAAACGCCGTTATCATTCTTATTGACACCGGCATAAGTATTCGCTTCTGGATAGAACCGGTATAGCCAGGGTTCCAGGCTTTGTGTGGCCCGGCGGCTGGGAAAGAACTCAGGATAGGTGTTTTCAGCCCAGTTGAGCAGTTTTTCAGTATCACTCGTAATATCGGCGGAAGCGAAGTTGATGTTGCCAAGCAGAGTAAAGGTGCAGGCGGATAACATTAACTGCTTCATAAGGTATTTCATGTTTTTATTACCTCCGGTTTTTATTTGATGAAATGAATTTTTACTTAATTAGATGGAGTATCCTATCCTTATCAAGATGGAATACTGTGAGAATGTTCTCATGTTATATATTGGAGATAAAGTACGATTTAGCTAAAAAGTGGTATTTCTTGTAATTGAGCAGGAGTCACTTAAGGAGATCAAGATGATGACAGGAAGTGAGAATGTTCGTGATGCAATTGTCAATACTGCAGTTGCGCTGGGTGCACGTACTTCGTGGGAAGCTGTTCGTCTTTATGATATTGCGGCTGAGTTAAATATTACGTTGGATGAAATCCACAGCCACTTTCGTGAGAAGGAAGATCTGGTTGATGCCTGGTTTGATCGTGCTGACAGCATCATGTTACGAGAGACGGATAGTCCAGGCTTTTTGACGTTAACGCCGCAGCAGCGTATCCATTGTCTCATTATGATTTGGCTTGACGCCCTGGCTATTGAACGTAAGGTGACGCGGCAAATGATTCTGGCAAAACTGGAACTTGGGCACATCCATATTCAAATTCCTGCCGTGATGCGTATTAGTCGTACTGTGCAATGGATTCGTGAGGCGGCGCAGCGTGATGCCACATTTGTGCGGCGTGCGCTGGAGGAGTCTGCATTGACCACTATTTATCTGATGACTTTCTTTTTCTGGATGCAGGATGAATCATTAGGATCGAATAGAACGCGCCAATTTCTGGACCGCAATCTAAGCTTGGCCATGTGGCTGGGCCACACTGTGTATGGTGATAAGCCTCCTGTGGCTCAAACTACAATTGATCAAATCAGCTTGCCATCCACGGAACAGATCCGCTGAAAATCCAACGTCATGGACCCGTTAACTCATGCCTTAAGTGGGGCGTTGCTGGTACGTGCGGCTGAACCAGTGCTGCCGGCGCTGCAAGTTCTGCCATTGCGAACCCGCCTGACTGTTGGCATGATTGCAGCAGTTTTCCCTGATATTGACGTTGCATTACGCTTGGTCGATACCCTTACCTATCTGAACTGGCATCAGGGGCCTACCCACGCATTAGTGATGTTGCCGCTATGGGCATTCTTGCTGGCGCATGTATTTTCCTGGGGAATACGCGGTAGCTATTCATGGCAGCTTTTTTTTATGCCGTCCTGTCTGGGTATCGCTATACATATTGCAGGTGATTCGATCACTTCTTATGGAGTGATGCTGCTGGCGCCTTTTTCAACTGAACGGTTTTCTGTGCCGCTGGCATTTGTTGTTGATCCATGGCTGAGCGCCATCATTGTCTTGGGACTGGTTGTGAGCCGGATGTTGCCTCAAAAGAAGCATATCGCTGGCTTTGCACTTGTTTGCCTTAGCTGTTATGTCGTGTTTTTAACTTTGTTGTATGAACGGGCGAAGGAGATGGGATTAGTCTATGCCCAGAAAATGACGCTTAACCAAGCAATCATCAGCGTGTTGCCGCAGCCTTTTTCACCTTTCAATTGGAAGATTATCGTCATGGAAGGGGAAACTTATCATATCCTGCTAGTTAATCTGGGGCGTGAGTCATGGGCTACCTTATTTGATATTGGCGTGTTATCAAGGATGGCTGCTGTTTATCAACCGATGACTTCAGCAAATTGGCAACAACTTAAACAGTTTGGTGATTTTGCTGCTGAGAGTATACTGGCGCGTGAAGTTTGGCATCAGCCCGTGCTGGCAGATTTCCGGCGATTTGCGGTGTTTCCGCAATTGGATAGAATTGATTACTCTGAAAGAGGTGTGTGCATCTGGTTTTATGATTTAAGGTTTAAATTTCCTCTGTTGCCGCCATCGTTCCGTTATGCCGGGTGCAGAGAAGAGGAGGGTACTGGTTGGGTTTTGCAGCGTCAGCAAGGGACGTTCTGGATTGATTAAGCATCTAGGAGTTTTTAGCAACGCTGCTGTTAAGTGAAACTGCATTATTAAAGCTTATAACTGATTATTAATTTTTTCCTGGAAAGGAACATTATGGTCGAAAGATCTGCGATCAAGATTCTGATTCTTGACGATGACCCATTTATGCTCAAACTATTGGCGCGTATACTGGCAAATCAAGGATTTACTGCCGTTGTTTGTTGTGATAATGGGCGCGACGCGCTGGCGCAGGTGGATAATGAGACGACGCGGCCTGATCTGATACTGCTTGATTTGAACATGCCGGGGATGGATGGAATTGAATTCGTACGTTACCTCGTGGAGCGGCAGTTTACTGGCAGTCTGATTCTGGTGAGTGGTGAAGACATGCGCATGCTGAGAACAGCCGAGAGATTGGTGCAGGCGCATAAAATTCATATGCTGGGTTATCTACAGAAGCCCGTGAAAAATGAAGCATTGCTGGCTTTGTTGACGCAGTGGGTACCACCATCGCCAATGAAACCGTCCGTAGTTAAAAAAAAATATAGTGCGGAAGAAATAAGGTTAGCTATCAATGAGGATAATTTAGTGAATTATTATCAGCCCAAGGTGTCTGTTGCCAGCGGTGCGGTGATAGGTGTGGAAACCCTGGTGCGTTGGCATCACCCGCAAGATGGTCTGGTTTTTCCAGACCAGTTTATCAGTGTGGCGGAGGCCCATGGCCTGATCAATGATTTAACCCGGTTGGTGCTTTCAAAAGCATTCGCGCAGGCAAGGATCTGGCAGCAGGCTGGTTTCGAATTACGCGTAGCTGTCAACGTTTCCATGGATAATCTGGCTTCCCTGGATTTTCAGGATCTGGTTGCTGGGCTCGCTGCCGAAACAGGAATTTCACCGAACAAAGTGGTGCTGGAAGTAACCGAAAGTCAATTGATGGGAGATATGCGGGTATCACTCGAAATTCTTACTCGCCTGCGTTTAAAGCGTTTCCATCTTTCCATCGATGATTTTGGCACTGGCCATTCTTCTTTGGCGCAATTACGCGATATTCCGTTTGATGAGCTCAAGATTGACCAGGGATTCGTCCACCGCGCCTGGAAAGATGAAACACTGCGGGTGATATACGATACCAGTCTGGCACTGGCCAAACAATTGAATATGGAAGCAGTGGCCGAAGGCGTCGAAGATCGGGATGACTGGGATTTGCTGCGCCGTACCGGCTGCGATCTTGCGCAAGGCAATTTCATTTCCAAACCATTACTGGCCGAAGAGATTCCAGGCTGGATAGAGGTTTGGCTGAAAAGAGTACAAACCGAGCTGATGATAGCGAGCTCAAATTGAGTAAGATGCTATTTCTCTGTAAGCAAATTGTAATGATGCTGTAAATGGTCTGCTATGAAAGTGCTGATAAAGTAATAACCATGATCATATCCTTCATGACGGCGCAATGTCAGGGATTGCCCGGCAAGCTGGCAGGCTGCCTCAAAGCGATCTAGGTGGAGCTGCTCAGCCAGAAAAGGATCGCTGAGACCCTGGTCAATGAGCAGTGCAGGCAGTTGGTGACCTGCGCTGATTAAGTCGGTTGCATCGTGTTTGCGCCAGTTTTCCATTGATGTACCTAGATAGTGACTGAACGCCTTCTGCCCCCAGGGGCAGTGCAGTGGGGCGGCAATCGGGGCAAATGCTGAGATGGAGCGATACAAGTCCGGGTTACGCAATGCAAGTGTTAATGCACCATGACCGCCCATAGAGTGACCAAAGATGCCGACACGCTTCTGATCTGCCGGAAATTGTGCCAGAATGAGTTGATACAGTTCCTGCGTCACATAACTTTCCATGCGGAAATACTTCGACCAGGGTGCTTCCGTAGCATCCAGATAAAACCCTGCGCCAGCGCCTAAATCCCAATCATTCGCCTCACCATTAATACCTGTTTGGCGTGGACTGGTATCCATACTGACCAGCATGATGCCAAGCTGGGCAGCAATACCTTGAGCACCAGCCTTGATCATGAAAGTTTCTTCCGTGCAGGTCAGTCCAGCAAGGAAGAAAAGGACAGGTACCAACCTATTCTGGGCCTGGGGCGGCTGGTAGACCGAGAACCGCATCGGCAGACCGATAACCTCTGAATGATGCTGATAAAAACCTTGTGTGCCGCCAAAACAGCGGTGGATGCTGCGCGTTTCCAGATGGATTGCCATGTCGCTATCAATAAACAACGACCGAGCGGATTGATTTGCCTGCCTTCATCAACTGAAAGCCCTGGTTGATATCTTCCAGCTTCAAGGTATGCGTAATCAATGGGTCGATCTTGATCTTGCCTTCCATATACCAGTCGACGATTTTGGGGACATCGGTGCGGCCGCGTGCGCCACCGAAAGCGGAGCCTTCCCACTTGCGACCCGTAACGAGCTGGAAGGGGCGGGTACTGATTTCAGCGCCGGCTTCTGCCACACCTATAATGATGCTGCGTCCCCATCCCTTGTGCGTACATTCCAATGCTTGACGCATGACTTGGGTATTGCCGACACATTCAAAACTGAAATCAGCGCCGCCGCCGGTCAATTGCACAATAGCGTCGACAATATTCTCTGTTTCATTGGGATTGAGGAAATGGGTCATGCCGAATTCGCGCGCCATCGCCTCGCGTGCGGGGTTGAGATCAACGCCAATGATTTTGTCGGCACCCACCATTCTGGCGCCCTGGATGACATTCAGACCGATTCCACCGAGGCCGAATACGGCGATATTTGCTCCTGCTTCTACTTTGGCGGTGAATATCACTGCACCAATGCCGGTTGTAACTCCGCAGCCGATATAGCAGACCTTATCGAAAGGGGCATCGTTGCGGATTCTGGCCAGTGCAATTTCCGGTACGACGACATAGTTGGAAAAGGTGGAGGTACCCATGTAATGCAGGATTGGCTGACCATTGAGTGAGAAACGGGAAGTGGCATCCGGCATCAAGCCGCGGCCTTGAGTACTGCGGATCGCCTGGCAAAGATTGGTTTTTCTGGACAGGCAAAACTTACACTCACGACATTCCGGCGTATACAGAGGAATAACATGATCGCCCACTTGTAGCGACTTGACATTCGGGCCGGTATCTACCACGATGCCAGCACCTTCATGCCCCAGGATTGCTGGGAACAGTCCTTCAGGATCAGCACCGGAAAGGGTGTAATAATCAGTATGGCAAATACCCGTTGCTTTGATTTCAACCAGCACTTCGCCGGCTTTGGGCGCCATCAAATCAACCTCTTCGATCGTAAGTGGTTGCCCTGCCTGCCACGCTACAGCAGCACGTGTTTTCATGCTAACTTGTTCCTCTCTATTTGAAATAATGTTGAGCGCTCACTCTGAATGCTTAAGCATTCAATGTTCTTGGATGAACCCAGTATGGGCAAAATATTAACGTATCATCGGACTGATAGGTAGTTTTTTTATTAGTAGCTGATGATGTGAATCTGCTCATTTTCATGGAGTCTAATGTTTCCTAAGAGATAAACATGAAATGGGGCAGCCTTTTCCTTGCTTTTCAGAACAAAAATCCTGTCTGCACTGTCGAATGGTAGTAGATGTCAAAAATGGAGAAATTATGAAAATATTAGATGTAATGCTGAAAGAATGGCAAAAGAGCAATTCATCAGCAAGGAGAATGGATCGTGGCTAGACAATCAATACAATCATTGATGGCAGCCTTTATTATTGCGGTAGCATGTTATGCGGGCACAGCCATGGGGCATGGGAAAGTAACGCCGGAAGAGGATGTCTGTGTACGCCAGGTGGGTGGAAATATGCTGCACTTAAGCACATATCAACCGCAACATGACCAGAATAAGCAATACTGTACGGAGATTCCGCTAGCAGGGGAAACATATCTGGTGGTAGATCTGCTTGATCAGCCGTTGCGTAATATGCCGGTGGGGTTAAAAGTCTTTCGTGGTGATGCAGAGGAAGGCGAGACTGTTGCTCAGGTGAATGCCAATTATCATCCGGATGGTGTGATCAGCGGAATAGGCAAACTGGATAAAGGGCTTTATTCAGTGGTGGTGACCGCAGAAGGTATTCCGCCTTTGAATTATTACTATCAGCTTCGTGTTGAAATGGCTGACTACGGGAAGATAGCACGTGCCTGGATAGGCCCCATCATCGCGATGTTATTCTTACTCTGGCTGACGCAAAGATTTATGCAATCCGGGCGCTGGCGCACATGGTTCGATTCTCTTCGCTAATGGATATTAGCGCCCTATATAAAGCAAGTAGCAAGTAGCAAGTAGCAAGTAGCAAGTAAAAAATTACATATAAGAAAAGTAAGCCTCCGGCAGAACCGGAGGCTTACTTTTATCAGCCCTGCTAAGAGATAAAAAGCCGGGCACTACCTGAAGGTTAGAGCTGGCATCATAGATCAGCTCTGAATTGACCATAAGATTCATCCATACTGACCAAGTTAATTTCTGCTGATTTCCAGCGCCAGTACTTCAATTATCATTAATAAGCTTCAACAGCGGCCTTCACCGATACTAAATTAGTAGCTATCACAGCAAATAGCGGAAAGCTTTGCTGAGTCAAAGCGTCACTCGTAGAGTTTATGAGAGTTACCGTTTGAAGTATTGGAGACGCTCATCCGATAAAAAACTTGTAAAAAAGTACCTAATCATATGACATTAGGCTGAGAGAGCAGAATTGCATCATTAAATACACAGTGCGAACACAACGTGTTACAAAATGAGTTGTAACTATTATTGCAGCTCTGCAATTTCTGATCGTTTGCCCTTCGGAGCCAAGGATAGCGTTTTCATGGTGGCAAATAGCAGAGAGAGTTTTATCTATTAGTCATTTCATCATTACAGCGAGTTCGCAAACGGGCAGTCCAACGCGACTAACAGCGTACGTGACTATATTGCTTTCTAGTAAAAAGCTGCTCAGTTAATTTCTGAAATGAATAGAATTGTACGACTTCTTTGTTTCAGAGCGAGAAGATATTTTCATAAGACGAATCTAGTGTCGTTGCTGATCCAAATCAGTTAGCAAGTGATCTACGAATTGCAGTCCGGTTGGCTTGGGTAAGCGGAAAGTCCAATATCATAGACTATCGAGATGCACGAAGAAAATGCTTGAGCGATTTTGCAGCATGCATAACAAATGGGAAACTGAATGGAACACAATATTTCTTTAATCACTACTATTGCCGTCGCCTTCGGTATTGCACTAATACTGGGTTTCATTGCTGAGCGAATCAGGATGCCAGCACTGGTTGGTTATCTAATCACGGGCATCATCATTGGTCCAGCAACACCTGGTTTTGTTGCCGATGTAGCCATTGCCTCCCAGCTATCAGAAATCGGTGTTATGTTGCTGATGTTCGGTGTTGGTCTTCATTTTTCCCTTAGTGACCTGCTTGCGGTAAAACGTATTGCTATACCGGGTGCTGTGGTCCAGATGGGGTTAGCGACGGTGTTAGGTATGAGTATGGCCTACTGGTGGGGCTGGAGTCTGGGGAGCGGATTGATCTTTGGGTTATCGTTATCTTGTGCCAGTACTGTCGTGCTGCTCAAGGCGCTTGAAGTTCGTGGCATTCTCGAAACAATGAACGGACGCATCGCGGTAGGTTGGCTGGTAGTTGAGGATCTTGCCACGGTACTAGTTCTGGTGCTGCTTCCCCCGCTTGCGGGTGTATTGGGCAGCACAGCAGCGAGTGCCGTAAATACTACCTCCTTATGGATTACTCTTGGACAAACCTTATTGCAGGTTTCGGCTTTCATTGCTCTGATGTTGATCGCTGGCCACCGTATGCTGCCCTGGCTATTGTGGCAAATCGCGCGTACAGGTTCGCGGGAACTGTTTACCCTGGCAGTGATTGCTGCTGCAATTAGCATTGCCTATGGCGCAGCAGAATTATTCAGTGTGTCATTTGCACTAGGTGCTTTCTTTGCTGGTATGGTAATGCGCGAATCTGAGTTTAGTCACCGTGCCGCCCAGGAGTCTTTACCGCTTCGTGATGCATTTTCAGTGCTTTTTTTTGTAGCAGTGGGTATGTTGTTCGAGCCGACGGTACTGATCGATCAACCGACTCATGTCCTGGGTGTGGTCGCCATTATTATCATTGGAAAATCAATTGCGGCACTGCTATTGGTGCTAGCTTTTCGCTATCCTCTCAATACTGCCCTGACGGTTGCGACCAGTCTAGCTCAGATCGGTGAGTTTTCCTTTATTCTGGCTGGATTAGGATTGTCGCTCGGACTTTTGGCTTCTGAAGGCATGAATCTGGTACTGGCTGGTGCGCTGATTTCTATTGCACTGAATCCCTTCCTGTTTACGCTCATCGAGCCATTTAGAAAGTGGCTTCTTAATCGCTCTGAGCTGGCGCGCAGCCTAGAGCGCCGGGAAGATCCTTATGCAGAATTGCCGATGAGTACTGAACGTAAGTATCTCGAAGGCCAAGTAGTGCTGATAGGTTACGGTCGAGTTGGGCGTCGCATTGCCGATGTTCTGGATATGCAGGGTATTCCTTATGTCATTGCAGAGCGGAACCGCGAATTGGTTGAGGATTTGCGTAATAAAGGTATCGTTGCCGTCTCAGGGGATGCTACCGATCCGGCAGTATTGATTCAAGCTCATATCGCGGATGCGGCAATGCTTGTTATCGCGACGCCAGATTTGCTGAATGTTCGCCAAATGGTTGACACCGCACGCACGCTCAACCCCGACATCGAAATCGTGCTGCGCACTCATAGTGAGGATGAGTCGCAATTATTGCGCAAAGACAACATCGGTACGGTTTTCTTTGGCGAGGAAGAGCTTGCCAGAGGTATCGCGAGTCATGTTTTGCAACGTTTTGCGCCACGGTCGACAGCACCTGTGCATGACAAGCATGCATGAGGGCATCGCTGAGTGGGCTTGAGGCAAAATGTTAGATTGCAACGTGCGATTTTTGCAGAATCAATATGTTACAAATAATCAATCAGGAAGTGACTGACTCGCGATGCTTCAGCAAGACAGGATATGTATACTGGGTGCTGAGGTCAATGGCTAATGTCAAACCGGAACAGTCGATCGGTTATCCAAGGCTGCCGTACATTTATATGATTAGTTGCGATATGGTGCCAGAACATGACTCAGGAAAGTAAACAAAGAGAAAGAGATTTCCATATTCAGAATACGGATATGAGTCATGGGAATGCTAAAATCCAAAAGTGTGGACAATCAAAATCGGATTTCTTTTTATTTCAGGAACCAGGAGTTCGCGATGAATGATTATATTGTGTGGTTTGATCAGTTGAGTAAGGATGATGTCGGCATTGTCGGCGGTAAGAACGCTTCATTAGGAGAGATGATCCGCCATCTCAGTCAAGCGGGCGTCAATGTGCCGACTGGTTTTGCCACTACTACCCATGCCTATTGCGATTTTCTGGCGAGTAATGGCCTTACAATGCGCATCAAGCAATTGCTTGATCAATTGGATGTCAGCGATATCAACGCCCTTACTACGGTAGGAAAAACAATTCGTGGTTGGTTGCTGGAAGCGTCGTTGCCTAACGCGCTGCTGCAGGCAGTTACTCAGGCCTATCAGCAACTAGTGGCGGATAGTGGTGGTGATGCGGTTTCATTTGCCGTGCGTTCATCTGCAACGGCTGAAGACTTGGCAGATGCCTCATTTGCAGGTCAGCAAGAAACGTTGCTAAATATTCGTGGCTTGGAGCAAATTTTCGCAGCGATCAAAGTTGTGTTTGCATCGCTATATAACGATCGCGCTATTGCTTATCGTGTCCATCACCACTTCCAGCATGACAAAGTATACCTGTCGGCAGGGATTCAGAAAATGGTGCGCAGTGATCTCGGAGCAAGTGGGGTGGTATTTACGCTGGATACCGAATCAGGTTTTCGCGATGTTATTTTCATCACGGCAACGTATGGTCTGGGCGAAACCATTGTGCAGGGAAAGGTCAATCCGGATGAATTTTATGTTTATAAGCGAGGGCTTGAGGCAGGCAGATCGGCCATTCTTTCACGACGTTTAGGTGCTAAGGCCATAGAGATGATTTATGGCGAAGAGGATAAACAGGGTTCACCCACCTTGATACGCTCAGTGGAAGCGGAGCGACGTCAGCGTTTCTGTCTATCTGATGAGCAGGTCGAAGCGCTGGCATGGCAGGCTTTGCTCATTGAAAAGCATTACGCTCGTCCAATGGATATTGAGTGGGCGTTGGATGGTCAGGATGGACAGCTTTATATTGTCCAGGCTCGCCCTGAAACGGTTGAAAGCCGGGCAGGCCCCTTGATAGAGCATTTTAGATTGAGTCAGAAAGGAAAAGTGTTGACCGAAGGTCGCGCCATTGGACAGAAAATTGGACAGGGGGTGGCGCGCCTGATCATGCATACCGGTCAGATGCAGGATATTCAGCCAGGAGAGGTGCTGGTTACCGATATGACTGATCCGGACTGGGAGCCGATCATGAAACGGGCTGCTGCAATCGTCACTAACCGAGGCGGACGTACTTGTCATGCCGCGATTGTTGCGCGTGAACTGGGGATTCCGGCAGTGGTGGGATGTGGTGATGCCACGACGCAGATCAATAATGGCACGGAAATCACCATTTCCTGTGCAGAAGGGGATACCGGCTATATTTATGAAGGGCTGCTCCGGTTTGAGCACACGACAGCCGATCCCGGTGAGCTGCCTGATCTGCCTGTTAAAATCATGATGAATGTTGGTAATCCATCGCACGCGTTTGCTTTCTCTCGTATACCAAATCGGGGCGTTGGGCTGGCGCGGTTGGAGTTCATTATCAATAATATTATCGGCATTCACCCAAAGGCATTGCTGGAATTTACTCAATTGCCACAAGAGCTAAGAAATGAGATCAGCAAGCGAATCGCCGGTTATGCTGATCCGGTCAACTTTTATGTGAATAAACTGGTGGAAGGTATTGCAACGCTGGCAGCAGCTTTCCATCCGCACGCTGTGATCGTGCGTACTTCCGACTTTAAATCCAATGAATACGCTAATCTGATTGGAGGTGATCGTTATGAACCATCGGAAGAGAACCCCATGATTGGCTTTCGTGGGGCCTCGCGATATCTGGCGACTGCATTTCGTGATTGTTTTGAGCTGGAGTGTCAGGCGTTACGCAAAGTGCGTGATGAAATGGGGCTGACCAATGTTGAGATCATGATTCCATTCTGCCGTACCCTGGAAGAAGCCCAGCAAGTCACCGAGCTGCTCGCATCACAGGGCCTTACGCGCGGCCAGAATGGTTTGCGCTTGATCATGATGTGCGAGATTCCTTCCAATGCAGTGCTGGCAGAGGAATTTCTGCAATATTTTGATGGTTTTTCTATTGGTTCAAACGATATGACCCAGTTAACGCTGGGAATTGATCGCGATTCCAGTCTGGTGTCGCACTTGTTTGATGAGCGTAATCCGGCTGTTAAGAAGATCCTCAAAATGGCGATAGATGCCTGCCGCAAGCAAGGTAAATACATCGGTATCTGTGGTCAGGGGCCGTCTGATTATCCTGATTTTGCCGCTTGGCTGTTTGAGCAAGACATCGGTAGTCTATCGCTGAATCCTGATACAGTTGTGGATACCTGGCTGCATCTTGCTAGTTTGCACAAATCGTGATCAAGCAAAAACGCACTGTTTTTTATTTGTCGGACCGGACCGGTATTACTGCGGAAACACTCGGGCACAGCTTATTGACCCAGTTTGACGGGATTGAATGGGAAAAAATCAATGCACCGTTTCTGGATGATATGACCAAGGCTCATGCCTTGGTAGAGCGGATTAATCGTGCTGCCGAGCGTGATGGTCATCGGCCACTGGTTTTCAGTACCCTGCTCAAACCGGATATCCTTGAGTTGATCCGGCAGGCAAACTGTCGCGTATATGATTTTTTTGAAACATTTATCAGCTCAATCGAGCAAGAATTGCAGCAACCGTTTGCACGGATAGCTGGACGTTCTCATGGGGTTCAGCATCATCTGTCTTATTTCAAGCGGATTGCAGCAGTCAATTATGTGCTGGCGCACGATGATGGGGTTAACCCGAAAAATTTTATGGAAGCTGATATTATTCTGATAGGGGTGTCACGCGCTGGTAAAACACCTACTTGCCTTTATCTGGCGCTGCAGTATGGGATTGCTGCCGCAAATTATCCACTTACCCAGGAAGATATGCCTGCGCTACAGCTCCCCCAAGTGCTTGAATCTGTAACAAGCAAATTATTTGGTTTGACACTTAGCGCAGCGCAACTGCATTTTATTCGTCAGGAGCGTCGTCCTAATAGTCAATATGCATCGCTTGCCCAGTGTCAGCAGGAAATTCAATGGCAGGAATCTTTATTTCAGCTTTTCAATATTCCCTACCTGGATACAACACATACCTCTATCGAAGAAATCAGCGCTATCATTCTTGATCGCAGCGGTTTGAAAAGGCAGCTATATGGCTATGAAAAAGCTCGTAGGAGCAGCACTGAGCCACATTGAGGATATGATGGATAAGATAATCCATGCCAGTACCTCGCAACTTAAGGTATAGCGTTCACGATCCAGTACATTCCCGATATCCCTGAAAAATTTCTGATGATGGAACAGTTTTTCCTCCAAATTCTTATGCTGCTTGGAACAGCAGTGGTCATTGTGGTTGCTTTTCATCGGCTTCACATCCCGCCAAGTTTGGGCTATTTGCTGGTCGGTGTTCTGTTCAGCTCCTATACACCAGGACCGGTTATTGAAGCACAGCCTATCCACACGCTGGCTGAGTTTGGTATTGTTTTTCTATTATTTACTATTGGGCTGAATTTTTCACTTCCGCAAATCCATGCTTTACGTGGTTTGGTATTGAGCTTAGGGACAGCCCAGGTACTCCTGACTACCATTGCTGTAGGTGTCGTAGTATGGTTAATGGGCTTGCCAGTTGCTGCATCTTTTGTGGTAGGAGCGGTATTTGCTCAATCTTCCACCATGATCATTAGCAAAACGCTGATTGAACAAGGAGAGGAACACAGCCGGCATGGGAGGCTCGGTACAGCCATGTCTATCTTTCAGGATGTCACGGCGGTTCCTTTTCTGATTGTTATTCCTGCGCTTAGTGCGGCAACCATTGGCATTGGCGCATTGGTGAGCTCGCTCGGCATAGCGTTTGCTAAAGCTGTCCTGGCATTCGTGCTGGTATTTATCGCGGGTAGAAAGCTGCTGCGGCCTTTGTTTCATTTAGTAGCAGCGCAACGATCGGCAGAGATATTTACGCTGACAGTATTGTTTGTTTCTCTGATAGCAGCATGGATTACCCAGAATCTAGGGATGTCTACTGCATTTGGCGCTTTTCTTGCAGGAATGGTATTGGGTGAAACAGAATTTCGTCATCAAGTGGAATCGACCATACGACCTATTCGCGATGTATTGCTGGGTTTATTTTTTGTCGGAATCGGCATGTTATTCGACTTATCCGTATTTCCGCAGATATGGCAGTGGGCCCTGGCTGGCGCTGTGGTGCTGATGGTGTTCAAGGCCTTTATCGTGGCGCACATTGTCCAGTTCGCGCGAATTGAGCCATTGACTGCATGGCGTACTGGATGGCTGTTGGCAGTGGGTGGAGAATTTGGCTTTGCCTTACTGAGTATTGCGCTTGGCATGCAGGCTATTGACCAGGAAACCGGTCAGATCGTGCTTGCATCGGTGCTGCTTTCCATGATCGTGGCACCATTTCTGATTCGTTACAATCATGTGCTTGCCAGTCTTTTTGTACGGCAGCAAGCTTCCCTGCGTGAAGATATAGCATTGCAATTGCATACTGAGACTATCAGTAATTTAAGAAATCATGTCATTATTTGCGGTTATGGGCGTATTGGCCAAAGTGTCGCTCATTTTCTGGAGGAGGAGCAGATACCCTACGTTGCGTTGGATCTCGATCCTGTAAAAGTAAAGGAGGCACATATTGCCGGTGAAAAGGTTTTTTATGGAGATGCTGCGGAACGCGATATTCTCGAGGGGGTTGGTGTTAGCGCTGCTCGACTTATCGTGATTAGTCACGAAGATATCATGTCTGCTCATAAGGTTCTGCATCATGCACGAGATTTGCGCCCGGATCTTCCGGTGATGGTGCGTACCCGTGATGAAAGTCATGTAGATGAACTGCGGGCAAGTGGTGCGACAGAAGTGGTGCCAGAAACGTTGGAAGCTGCGCTGATGATTGCTGCGCATGCGCTAGTGCTGCTGGATGTGCCGATTTCGCGCGTAATGCGTCGCATGCAGCAACAGCGGGATAAGCGCTATCATTTGCTGCGTGAGTTTTACCGAGGCAACAATATATTTGCCGATTCTTCTCAAGCGCACAATGCTGATCGGCTTCGACCGGTCATTCTGCCACCAGATAGTAACGCTGCAGGGCGCACTCTACGAGAATTCCAGCTTGAAGGAGTTGCGGTAACCGCCCTGGTACGGCAAGGGAAGCGGCAGCTTACGCCCTCACTTGATATCCCGTTGCAGGGGGGGGACGTGATTGTGCTGTTCGGTTCACCTGATGATTTGGAGCGTGCGGAGCAAACTTTATCTGCCTAATTTTAGATAAAGATTGACTGAACTGTGTTGGCAAATGATTAATACGGAGAACAATCATAGGAGATTACCGCATGATACGTATACAGTCTATATTGGCTGCGACCGATTTTTCTGTTGATGCGCAATACGCTGCTGAACGTGCAGCAATAATTGCTGCAGCACATGAAGTATCACAGGGTGTGATACTTCATGTACTCGAATCGTCATGGCTGGATACCCTGAAACACTTTGTCAATCTACCAGTGGAAGCAGAACGGTCCTTAGTCATAGACGCGTCCCGATCACTCGATCAACTAATTGCTAAAATCCAGCAACAAACAGGCTTTACGTTTGAATCAAGGGTTTGTGTAGGTAATGTTCTGGACCTGATCTTACAGGTTGCAGAGAATTTTGATTTATTGGCGCTGGGTGCGCGTGGAGAAAACCCGCTGCGTGATGTTACGATTGGAACGACTGCTGAACGGCTTATCCGGCAAAGCCGAAAACCCATACTCGTTGTCAGAAACGAAGCTAAAACTACTTATCAGCGCGTGCTTGTTACTGTCGATTTTTCGCCAAATTCATTGACAGCATTCGCATACAGCAATGTGATTGCACCGCACAGTGAAATTTATCTGATACATATTTTTGAAGCACTCTTTGAAGGTAAGATGCTATACGCAGGCGTCAGGGATGAAATCATTCAGGAATACCGTATCAATGCACGCCGCGAAGCCGAAGCGGAGATGAGGAGGTTTATCGAAGCATCAGGAGTGGAGAGAGGTAATATCTATCGTTTTATCGAACATGGGCATCATGTTCCCAGCAAACTACTGGATAAGGCGCGCGAAATCAGTGCGGATCTGGTCATCGTTGGCAAGCACGGCAAATCACTGGTTGAACAATTGTTGTTGGGCAGCGTGACGCTGCATCTGCTGAGAGAATGTCCTTGTGACGTGCTGGTTGCACAATAAGCAGAAGCAATTGTAACTGCGGTGCGCAATGTAACTTACTGGAAGCCCTTAACGGCGATTCCTGACTTTGGATGTTGGTTGATTTGATGAGCGCTGTGCCCAAAGCAGCAATCCTATACCGACAGCAATCATGGGCAGAGACAGCCACTGCCCCATGCTGACCCCTAAAGTTAATACGCCCATAAAGCCGTCATCAGGTTCACGGAAAAATTCTGCAAACGAGCGGAATACGCCATACCCAATCATAAACATGCCGGAGACAGCGCCCACCGGCCGGGGCTTACTTGAATAGATCCAAAGCAAAATAAACAGCATAATTCCTTCCAGGGAAAATTCATACAACTGAGAGGGATGTCGCGGCAGATTGTCGACATGCGGAAAAATCATGCCCCAGGCAGCATCTGTGGGCCGCCCCCATAATTCACCATTGATGAAATTGCCGATACGGCCTGCTCCCAACCCTAGCGGTACCAGCGGGGCAATGAAATCAGTTACAGCAAGCCATGGTAATTTATGCTTATGTGCCAACAGGATCATGGCCATGATGACGCCAATGAGGCCACCATGAAATGACATGCCGCCTTGCCATATTGCAGCTATTTCCAGCGGGTGCTGCAAGTAATAACTGAACTGGTAGAACAAGACATGTCCTAGCCTTCCTCCCAGGATAACGCCGAGGACCCCATAGAAGAGCGCATCGTCAAGGATGTTACTGGTAAACACTGACTGTGGATTTTGCTTGATGCGATAGCGGCCAAGCAAAATAAAGAGAGAAAATCCAAACAAGTACATTAGGCCATACCAATGAATGGAAAGCGGGCCAATAGAGAGTGCGACCGGATCGAATTGGGGATGGATAAGCATAGGTTCGGTACTGATTTACGGTAAAATAATCATTATACGGTAAGTAAGCCTGTCGCAGCAGTGCACGGCTTGTTAATCAAATTGCATTTTTGGTTTTTCAGGAGAAATTATGCCAGACAATAAACGTAGTCAAGCTATTACTCAAGGAGCAAAGCGTTCTCCCAACCGCGCCATGTTGCGGGCAGTGGGTTTTTGTGACGGAGACTTTGATAAGCCCATCGTTGGAGTTGCCAATGGGTTTTCTACCATTACACCCTGTAATATGGGACTCAATGATCTGTCCCTCAGTGCCGAGCGCGCATTGAGAAAAGCAGGAGCAATGCCGCAAATGTTTGGCACGATTACGGTATCCGATGGTATCTCCATGGGAACCGAAGGGATGAAATATTCGCTCGTCTCGCGAGAAGTCATCGCGGACTCGATCGAAACAGCTGTGCAGGCAGAAAGCATGGATGGCGTGATTGCGATCGGTGGTTGTGACAAAAATATGCCGGGTGCAATGATTGCGCTGGCGCGGATGAATGTACCCGCTATCTTTGTCTATGGTGGCACCATTAAACCAGGACACTATAAAGGACAGGATCTGACAATTGTAAGCGCGTTTGAAGCCGTGGGTCAGTATACTGCTCATAAAATCGATGACAAGGAGTTACTGGAAGTTGAACGGCATGCCTGTCCTGGTGCAGGCTCGTGTGGCGGTATGTTTACGGCTAATACCATGTCGTCAGCAATCGAAGTGATGGGAATGAGCTTGCCCTACTCGTCAACCATGGCAGCAGAAGATGAAGAGAAACGGCTCAGTGCTGCCCGTTCTGCAGAAATTTTGGTCAATGCAATTAAGCGGCAAATCTTTCCGCGCGATCTGATCACACGCAAATCACTGGAAAATGCCATCTCTGTTGTGATGGCGGTTGGCGGATCGACCAATGCGGTACTGCATCTGCTAGCAATTGCGCATGCTGCCGAGGTGGATCTGAGTATTGACGATTTTGAAGAAATACGCGCACGGGTACCTGTATTGTGCGATCTGAAACCTTCGGGACGTTATGTGATCACTGACCTGCATCGAGCAGGCGGTATTCCGCAAGTCATGAAAATGCTGCTGATGCAAGGTTTGCTGCACGGGGATTGTATGACGATCAGTGGTGAAACAACAGAAGAGGTATTACGCGATGTGCCCGAGAAACCGCGCCTAGATCAGGATGTCATCAGGCAATGGGATAATCCTTTGTATGCACAGGGTCATTTGGCCATTCTCAAAGGCAATTTGTCGCTAGAAGGTTCAGTCGCTAAAATCAGTGGCGTGAGAAATCCCCGAATTACTGGACCTGCACGTGTGTTTGATTCGGAGGAGGCCTGTATGAATGCCATTCTTGCCAGGGAAATTCGGCCAGGAGATGTTGTCGTGATCCGATATGAAGGACCCAAGGGCGGACCAGGGATGAGAGAAATGTTGTCGCCTACTTCGGCGTTGATTGGTGAAGGCCTCGGCGATTCAGTGGGATTGATTACGGATGGTCGATTCTCGGGAGGGACTTACGGGATGGTGGTAGGTCATGTCGCACCGGAAGCTTTTGTGGGTGGAACCATTGCTCTGGTGAAAGAAGGTGATTCTATTACCATTGATGCGACGCAGCGCTTATTGCAGCTCAATATCTCGGAGGAGGAACTGAGGCAGCGTCGTGCGGCATGGCAGCCGCCACAACCGCGTTACACACGCGGTGTGCTGGCGAAGTTCGCAAAACTAGTATCGACTGCTAGCCGCGGAGCAATTACCGATTGACGACATGACCATGCGGTGAGTCATGTTGCTGATTACATGTCAATGAGTGCCCGATTTTTAATAATCCCAGAATCGCAATCGACTGCTTGGTTGGAGGGTTAAGGCCATGATATATTGGAGAATTTTCTGCATTTTCTTAGTCAGCTATATGATGAGGCCGCTACGGGATGCATCGCATGTTGCTCCAGGCTCAAATGCAGCATTGTGTCTTGTTACAGGTTGCGGCCTCGGCGCGCCCGCCTTGCACCAGTATCGCCACGCGCTGTGTTCCGTTCAATTGCAGCTTCTAGGATAACGTCATGTCCAATTATCTGGCGGGTGAGACAAGTCCCTATCTTTTGCAACATGCAGATAATCCGGTAGAGTGGTATCCTTGGGGAGAAGAAGCGCTCGCCCTGGCGCGCAAGCAGGATAAACCTATCCTGCTATCTATTGGTTACTCTGCATGCCACTGGTGTCATGCCATGGCGCAAGAGTCATTCGAAGACAAGGAAGTGGCGGCAGTGATGAATGAACACTTTGTCAATATCAAAGTGGATCGAGAGGAGCGTCCTGATCTTGATCAGATATATCAGACAGCCCATTATATGCTTAACCATCGTCATGGTGGCTGGCCACTGACTCTCTTTCTGACACCAGACCAGAAGCCATTTTTTGGAGGTACTTATTTTCCTAAAGAGTCTCATCATGGTATACCTGGTTTTCTTGAACTATTGCCGAAGATTGCCGAACTGTATCATACGCGTAGAGACGATATTGAGCAGCAAAACAGCGCGCTCGTGAAAATGCTTGCGGAGACAATACCTGCTTCAGGCACTCACATTCCTGCATTTTCCCCTCATCTCATTGATCAGGCAATTACCCAGCTTCTAGGGTATTTTGATCGAGAGTATGGCGGATTTGGTTCTGCGCCGAAATTTATTCATCCAGCAGAGCTCGAATTCTGTTTGCGCTGTTATTTTTCTGACGGTGATACGCAAGCCATGCACATGACGACTTATACCCTAGAGAAAATGGCTATGGGGGGTATTTATGATCAGCTAGGGGGAGGATTTTACCGGTACAGCACCGATCAGTATTGGCATATTCCCCATTTTGAAAAGATGCTTTACGACAATGGTCTTCTGTTACAGCGTTACTCGGATGCCTGGCTTGCAGCACGTAACCCTTTGTTCAAACGAATTGTGCAAGAGACGGCTAGCTGGGTGATGCGGGAAATGCAGTCTGCGTATCAGGAAGGAGGCTATTTCTCGACACTGGATGCAGACTCGGAACATGAAGAAGGAAAATTTTATCTTTGGGATAAAGATGAGATTGCGCAAATTCTGTCAACCGATGATTTTGCTGTGATCGCTCCTTACTTTGGTCTTTCGCGTCCCCCCAATTTTGAGAACAAGCACTGGCATCTTGAAATTAATCAATCTGCGACAGCGATAGCTAACGATCTGGGTATTAGCGAAGAGGAAGTACAGCAACGGATTGACTCAGCGCGGTGTAAACTTTTCAATAGGCGTGAACAGCGTGTTCGTCCTGGTCGTGACGAAAAAATCCTGACTAGCTGGAATGGATTGATGATCAAGGGCATGGCGCGGGCAGGCATGATTTTTGAGCGCAGAGAATGGGTGCATTCGGCGATGCAAGCGGTAGATTTTATCCATACTGCGCTCTGGAAAAACAATCGGCTCTTGGTTACCTACAAGGATGGCAAGGCGCGCCTCAACGCCTATCTTGATGATTATGCATTTTTGCTAGATGGTCTGATAGAGCTGATGCAAGTTGAATTTCGTCAATCCGATCTGGATTTTGCGATCGCATTGGCAGAGGTATTGCTGGATCAGTTTGAAGATAAGCAATTAGGTGGATTCTTTTTTACGAGCTATGATCATGAAAAGCTTATTTATCGACCCAAGGCAGGTCAGGATAATGCGATTCCGTCAGGTAATGGTGTAGCTGCGATAGCGCTCCAGCGGCTTGGCCATTTGCTCGGGGAATACCGTTATTTGCAGTCGGCGGAACACACACTTAAATTGTTTTACGCTGAAATGCGGCAACACCCAAGTTCCTATTGTAGTTTACTGATTGCGTTAAAAGAATGGCTTGTGCCACGGCAAACTGTTGTTTTACGTGGGAAAACAGCTGCACTGACAGAGTGGCGACGGACATTAACATTTTGTGCGCCGAATACGATAGTTCTGGCGTTACCGATGGAACTAACCGGATTACCGCAAAGTCTGAATAAAGCCTTACCCGTAGATCAAGATGTCAATGCTTGGGTTTGCGCAGGTGAGAAATGTTTGCCAGAAATCACCGATTTACAGGAATTGCTGCAAGTCTGCGAAGTTAAGGGTAGAATGTAATTCCCTTTATAATTCAAAATAAGGAAAAAAATATGATGAGAAAATTTTTGTTAGGAGTAATGGCAGCATCTGCTGTATTGTGGGTTGGTAGCGTTCAAGCAAATGCAGACTTGGCAAAAAGCAGCGGTTGTTTAAATTGCCATCAGGTTGACACCAAATTGGTAGGACCTTCACTTAAAGATATCGCTGCAAAATATGCAGGCCAAGAGGGTGCAGCCGATATGCTGGCAGGAAAAATAAAAAATGGTAGTAATGGAGTATGGGGAACCATTCCAATGCCACCGAATGTAAAAGTTAGCGACGCGGATGCTAAAGTCCTAGCAGAGTTTATTCTGACGCTTAAGTAATACAGGTGATGGAGAGAGGCCGATGCGTAATAAAAGCGCATCGGCCTTTTATTTTGTAGTGATGAGCTGCTGTTGTTTTATCCTGAAAGGAAGAGCATTTATTGATAGCTTTATCGAAGCAACGTATTAGATTATGACAATAGAGAAAATTATCTTTGGGGCAGGCTGTTTCTGGGGCGTTGAAGCTACTTTCCGTGGTGTTCCTGGTGTATGCAATGTCACATGTGGTTACGCTGGTGGTCATACTAGCTATCCTACTTACCGGGATGTATGCTCAGATCAGACGGGTCACGCAGAAGTTGTGCTGGTAGAATATGATCCTTCTTTGATTTCCTTGGAAAGATTGTTAGATGCTTTCTGGAATTGCCATAATCCTACTACCTTTAATCGTCAGGGGCCAGATATTGGTTCTCAATACCGCTCGGTCATATTCTTTTACTCACCGCAGCAGGAAGTTGCCGCAAAGCTATCGCGTGACGCATTGCAGCAAAGCGGACATTGGCGGGATCCGATTGTAACTGAGATTTTGCCTGCTACTAAATTTTATCCTGCTGAAGAGGAGCATCAACGCTATTTTGAGAAACATGGGCTACATTGAAATCGCTTTGTGGGAATATTAAATACTCATTTATATAAAATGGAAATTTTCTTCTCAAACTGCAATGGAGATCCAATATAATCGCAAAATGAGTAGCTTATTTATAATCAGTGCACCTTCAGGAGCTGGCAAGACCAGCTTGATTAAAGCTTTACTTCAAACCAACGTTAATTTGAGTCTGTCTATCTCCCATACTACCCGTCAACCACGTGCTAATGAAGTAAACGGTCAAGATTATTTTTTTGTAAGTCGGGAAATTTTTCAACAAATGCTGAAACAAGGAGAATTTCTTGAAAGTGCGGAAGTTTACGGGAATTTATATGGCACTTCGCAACATTGGGTTACAGAAACCATGGCTTCAGGTCAAGATGTTTTGATGGAAATTGATTGTCAGGGAGCTCAACAAGTACGCCAGGCTTTTCCACAGGCAGTAAGCATTTTTATCCTGCCTCCTTCTCTGGCATCGTTAGAAGCTCGTTTGAAACAACGGGGGCAGGATGATCCAGAAATAATTGCACGCCGTTTGAAAGCAGCTCGTGAAGAGGTAAGTCAGGTGAGTAAATTTGACTACGTTGTGATCAATAATGAACTGGAAGAAGCGCTTCAAGATATTTGTTGTATCATCCGCGCAGAACGTCTAAAAATAATGCGGCAGCTTGCCAAGCAGTATGCCCTGGTAGCGCAGTTTAGCTAAACAGTATTTTTTTGTGAAGTTTTTTAAAGGAAATAGGAAGGGTATAATTATGGCTCGTATTACAGTTGATGATTGTTTGAAAATTATTCCCAATCGCTTTGATATGACACTGGCAGCGACTACGCGAGCAAGGCAGATAGCAATTGGCTCTGCTCCGATGATAGATGTCGCTCGAGATAAACCTACAGTTATTGCATTACGTGAATTAGCTAAGGGAAAAGTAACTCTTGATATTCTTAATACTATACGTTGAGAAGATCTTTAGCAAAGAATCAAACAATTATATTAAAAAAATTGTGAACAAAATTTATCTTTTGCTAAGTAATGGATTGAATGAAATACGGAGTATTATCAAATTTCTTATTTGAATTTTTATTAACTTTGCTTTTCTTATCTTGCACAATACGAAAATTACTATAAATTTAACGGTAGCTGGATTTGGTGCTGATTTATAGGATCTTTTGATCAGAAATACTTGTAATTTCAGCATCGCGGTTGAAGTTACAAAAATCTTATTCACTAGTTGTGGAGGAAAGTTGTATTAGCACAGCGAAAAATAAGGAAACTCTTATGTCAGAGCTTGCATTGTCAGATTCTCCGAAGATTACTTCTGAAACTGAGTCGTTATTTTCTGAAGTAACAAAATATTTCAAACCAGAAGATTTGACTTTACTCAAGAATGCCTTTTTTTTCAGTCAGGGTGCGCATTCTGGTCAGTTCCGTAAAACGGGCGAGCCTTATATCTCTCATCCCGTGGCGGTTGCCGGTATTCTTTGTGAACTTCATTTAGATGTAATCACGCTTGCTGCTGCGCTATTACATGACGTGGTAGAAGATACAGCTATTTCTAAGGAAGAAATTGGGGAGAGATTTGGCGTATCAGTAGCGGAGTTGGTGGATGGCGTTTCCAAATTGGAGAAAATTGAGTTTCAGACGCACGCCGACGCTCAGGCTGAGAATTTCCGTAAGATGTTGTTAGCTATGGCGCAGGATGTAAGAGTCATCCTGATTAAATTAGCTGATCGCTTGCATAATATGCGCACGCTTGAAGTGATGCGCCCTGATAAACAGCGACGTATCGCACGGGAAACCTTGGAGATTTATGCGCCAATCGCTCATCGCCTAGGATTAAACAGCATTTACCAAGAATTGCTGGAGCTGGGATTTCGATATTTTTACCCTAATCGTTATCGCGTACTAGTGAAAGCGACAAAGGCTGCACGTGGAAATCGCCGCGAAGTGGTTGGAAAAATTCTCGAGGCAATCAAACATCGACTTGAAGATGCAGGCTTAGATGCAATAGTGGCTGGAAGAGAGAAGCATCTTTATAGTATTTATAAGAAAATGGTTGAGAAGCACTTAAGCTTCTCAGAAGTGCTGGATATTTATGGTTTTCGTATTCTGGTGAAGGATATACCTTCATGTTATGTGGCACTGGGGGCGTTACATAGTTTATATAAGCCCATTCCTGGGAAATTTAAGGACTATATCGCAATTCCTAAACTCAATGGCTACCAATCACTTCACAATACATTACTAGGTCCTTATGGACTGCCAATAGAAATACAAATTCGTACCTATGAGATGCATCGTATTGCTGAAATGGGTGTTGCTTCACATTGGCTCTATAAAAATAATGGCGCAGAAGTGGATGAATTGCATTTAAAGACGAATCAGTGGCTAAAAAGTTTACTGGAAACATTAAGCGACTCTTCTGATTCTATTGAGTTTCTGGAACATCTCAAGGTTGATCTATTTCCTGGCGAAGTTTATGTGTTTACGCCCCAAGGAAAGATACTTGAGTTGCCAAGAGGGTCTACTGCAGTTGATTTTGCTTATGCAATCCATACAGATGTTGGTAACTGTTGTGTTGCAGCTAAAATTAATGGTGAAAGTATACCCTTACGTACTAAATTAAAAAATGGTGATCGTGTAGAAATCGTCACTGCACCCTATGCGAACCCTAATCCTGCCTGGCTTTCTTATGTTGCTACTGCAAGGGCGCGTTCAAGTATTCGTTATTTTCTTAGAACTATTCAGTTTGACGAATCAGTAAAACTCGGTGAACGTTTGCTAAATCAGGCTTTTTTGTCATTAGGTATCAATGCTGAAACAATTAATGAAGCACAATGGGAAAGGCTTGTCAGAGACAGCGGGGTTAAGACAAAAAAAGCATTGCTTGCTGATATCGCCTTAGGAAAACAGCTGCCAGCAGTGATTGCAAAGCGTTTGGCGGCGCCTGCGGAATCGATATCCGAAGTCAAAGGCATAAGTAACCCGGTTGTGATCCTTGGTACGGAAGGGATGACAGTCCAGTTTGCACGATGCTGCTATCCAATTCCAGGGGATGCGATTGTCGGATTGATTAAAAAAGATCAGGGCTTAGTGATTCATACCCATGATTGTACCGCCGTTATAAAAATCCAGAGAAGCGCGGAAAATGTATTGGATGTGGCATGGGGCAAAGATATTACTAGAACTTTTGAGATTGGCATTACCATGACAGTGGTAAACCAACGTGGTGTACTTGCCAGGGTCGCTGCAGAAATTGCCAGAGCTGGCTCGAATATTGATGATGTTACAATGGAAAGTGATAAAGATTACACCATTATGCACTTTATTTTACAGGCGAGGAATCGTCGGCATCTTGCCCAAATCATGCGAGGATTGCGGCATATCCAAGAAATCGTGAGGCTTGGTCGGGTAAAAAATTAGCTGCGTTTGCCAGACAGCTCAATAATCCTAGAAACTGTCGCCGATCGTAGTGGATCACTTAATTGGAAAATTAGCGTCATGACCTATAGGTCGGGAGAATTTTCGGAATTTTCTCATTCACCTGTATGGTGAGATTGCTACAGAGCGCGTCGCATGGTGTTGTGAGTGTGAGTGCTGTGTTGTTCTTCGTTGCAGGGGAGGCTCTATGACTCCATCACACCTAGCTTCACAGCAGGATCGCCATACGCTACACCACCCCCTATCCAACTACGGTTTTCAAATAATCAGATTGACCTTATCATGCCATCAAATGTGCTTACGAGCATTTCGGCCACTTTAATTGGAAATTTTTTCTTTCCGTGCTTTGTTAATTAATTCATCCAGTATCTGGACAGTATCGCGAGGTGTACCGCTCATCTTTCCGCTAGTTAGGTATTTTCCATCGACCACTAAGGCTGGCACACCAGTTAATTTGTATTGCCTCATTATTTGTGAGATTCTTGCTACTTGATTTTGAACGGAAAAAGAATTGTAGGCATTGATAAATTTCTCACGTTGAATTCCTTGTTTTTCAATCCAATCAAATAGTAAAGCTTCCTTGGATAAATCGATTTTGTCACGATGAATAGCGTTATACACCTTATCATGAAGCTCGTTGAAAATGTCCAGCACTTCCATTGCATAGAAAGTTTTTGCTCCAGGAGTCCAGTTAGTGCGGAAAATTGCTGGAACATAACGGAATTTTACATCCTGAGGAGCATTTTTACGCCAATTATCGATATGTGGATGTAATTCATTGCAATGTGGGCAGCCATACCAAAAAAACTCAATGACCTCAATGCTCTGCTTGTCATCGGTTGGTTGAGGGTTTGCGAGAGTAATATAATCGCGTCCCTCAATGATTTCTGCATGCGCAGGTATTATGCTTGCTAGAATAAGGCCAAAGAACAATAAGAAAAATTTAAAGAGTTTATTCACTTCCATTTTTTCACTTCCATGAGTTGTTAAATAACTTACTCTCAAGTAACAGGCTGTAGCAAATCGGGAATGTTATGGTGTTTTTCTGGGAACCCTGACAAAATTAGCTTCTATTCCATTTTCTTGCAATGAAGCGCGTACCTGATCAACTTCACCGACTTTTGAGTATGGGCCTATGCGCACTCTGTATCTTGTTCCTTTGTCAGAAGATTCTGCTGTTTGAACAGAGGCGATCATTCCTAGTAACGCTAATTCTGCTTTCATTCTTTCTGCTTCGGCAGCGTTTTTGTATGAACCTATCTGTAAAAAATAATCACTAACGACACTCGTGTCGTTAGTTATGGAAGGAGGCGATTTCATTTCTTGTGCAAATGATTCTTCGGCCAAGGGTTCATCAATACCTGGCAATATATTGTAAAAATCAAAGCGAGGTCTATTTGCGCTTGCCTGATCAATTTCTTTGGTAGTGTTATTATTCTGTGATTTTTGGGTAATGCTTTCGTCAGGCTTATGTTTGACTGATTTTTCTTCAGTGATAAATGGGCTTGGAGCCTGATTGATAAATGCCCATACGCCAATTGCGCTCACTATACCAAGCGCATATCCGATAAAGAGCCCTAGAATAAGTGAACCACTGCTCCTTGCGGTTACCTTACTCTTGGATTTGTAGTCTCTGCTCATGAAAATTCCTTTTTGGTTACATTTTGCTGGGAGCGGTTACGCCTAATAATTTTAATCCATTTGCCAGCACTTGCCTGATAGCTGCAATCAAAGTGAGTCGTGCTAATCTTACTGAGTGTTCTGGCACGATAAAACGAGTCGAATTATAATAACTATGGAATTCGCCCGCTAAGTCTTTGAGATAGAAGGCAAGCAAATGAGGAGAACGATCATTTGCTGCCGCTTCTAGGATATCGGGATAGTCAATTATTTTTTGTAGGAGCATCAATTCTGCCTGGCTGGTTAATAAATCAGCAGCGGCATTAGCGAGTATGGTTTCATCTTCGCCCCATTGAGCGAGCACGCTACAAATGCGTGCATGGGCATACTGTATATAATATACCGGATTATCATTAGATTGTGATTTTGCAAGGTCCAGGTCAAAATCCAAATGCTGATCACTTTTTCGCAATACATAAAAGAACCGTGCTGCATCATTGCCGACTTCTTGACGTAATTCCCGTAATGAAACAAATTCTCCAGAACGGGTGGACATGGAAGCTTTTTTACCATTACGGTAGAGCACGGCGAACTGGACAAGGGCAATTTCAAGTATGTCGGGATCAAGCGCTAATGCATGGATTGCGCCTTTTACTCGTGTAATATAGCCGTGGTGGTCTGCACCCCACACATTGATAATGTGTGCGAACTTACGTTCGAATTTATTGAGATGATAGGCTATATCAGAAGCAAAATAAGTATATTGCCCGTTTTCTCGTTGCACTACACGATCTTTTTCATCTCCAAAATAGGTGGAGCGGAACCAAGTAGCACCATCTTGCCTATATAAAGCATTTTTTTCATCAAGTAATTGAATAACCCGAGCTACCATGCCGCTTTCAAACAGTGATTGCTCCGAGAACCAAGTATCAAATTCTACGCCGAATTCCATTAAATCATTACGACAATCGCCTAGTTGTTCAGTAAGAGCAAAGTTGTGGATATAAGCATAATCTTCGCCTAACGTTTTTTTTGCGATAGCGATCAACTGGTCTAGGCGTTCATCAGCTTCAAGTGCTGTTTCAATTTGAGAGAGTTCTTTTAATATTAAATCGGATTGGTGAACATAGCGGTTACCATGCGCGCTATGAATTAGCTTGGCCATATCGGTTACGTATTTACCCTGATAAGCATTATCCGGGAATGGAAAGATATGCCCGCATTGCTCGAGGTAACGTAACCAGGTAGAAAGCGCTAATATATCCATTTGCCTGCCTGCATCGTTAACATAATACTCTCGAGTGACAGCGTAACCGTTAGCCGCCATAATGTTTGCGAGGCTGGCACCATAAGCTGCGCCACGGCCATGTCCAACATGCAGCGGGCCGGTTGGATTCGCGGAAACAAACTCAATCTGAATCTTTTTTCCTTCCCCCGCCTTACTATGGCCAAATTTATCACCCTGCTGTAACACACTGGATAAAAATTGCTGTTTTGCTGTAACCTTCAGAAATAGATTGATGAATCCATTGCCTGCAACTTCAGCTCTTTCCAGATAAGGCGATTGAGGTAATGCATCAATAAGTGTAGCTGCAATTTCACGCGGATTTTTATGTAAATGCCTGGCTAATTGCATCGCCAGGTTGCTTGAGTAATCACCATGATTAGTTTGCTTGGGGCGCGCCAATTCAATGCTGATGTTGTAATCCTGAGAAAGAATCTTTTGGGAAGCTAGAAGCAGTAACTGGGAAAGGTGAGATTTAAAATTACATTGAGTTGATGCTGTCATGATAAAAAAATCGATTAAATAAGGCATTATTATAACGAGGAAGGAACAAGCTAAGTTTACAGTTTTAATGGTATAACCTGATAGGCGGCAGTGATTATTTTGAATGCCTATCTGGTATTTTCTGGCTTTTAGTGCTCGCTAGCCAGTATATAATATGGTACGTTATAAATTTTGCTTAAAAAATAAAGGTTGTAAGCATGGAAGATTCAATGGTCGATCAAGAAACAGTAATGTTGGATAATTGTATTCGGCATACAAGAGAAGTGCTGAATGAGCAGATCGCACATATCAAAGGTAAGGGCTATGATTTTGCTCCTCAATTCAAAGAGATGACGATTCAGCTTTACCTGGTAGGGGTTATGTGGCGGTTCTATGAAGAACATGTTTCTTCAGAAACAGCACGTGAGAAAGCATTCTCAGCACTATGTTCGATGATGATTAAGGATGGTATCAAGCCTAAACGGGCAAAGAAGCAAGTGGATTTCCTTAAGAGAATGTCTAAGTTGGAAGATGGGGATGATGCTTTGGCAATAGCAATCGGTCATGAGTCCAAGGCAGAAGATGAGGCTCTGGCTGAGATTTTTGATCATTATGTTGATGAGATTCGTGTTTCGGGGGGCTTATGGCGACATTATGATCTAGGGAAAAAAATCATCTTATTTGGTGGATTATTGATGGGTTTTGCTGGAGTATGGTTTGTCACAATCTTCTTGCCCCAAAGCAGTGACATGTTCATTCTGGCTTTTGGTTTACTGACAGCGTTTCTTTTTGTCATTTCAGTATCGCTGATTGGCCTACTGATTTATCGTATCAAGTTCAAAAAAGGTAAACATTCAAAAATACCGCCTGCAGCATAACTAAAGCAGCTATGATTCTTGTGTCAATAATGATTGTGATCAAGGAAAATGTTTCTTTTTTACACAAGTATTCAATTTAGCCTATTTTTTATAAAGTAATGAGTGCTGACATTATTAATGGCAATATAATCGCCAGTAAAATTCGTGCGGAATTGAAAATACGCGCTGAGAATCTTGTGAAGCGTGGTATGCAACCTGGTTTGGCTGTTATTCTAGTGGGTGATGATCCTGCTTCTGCTATTTACGTACGTAATAAGGCCAAAGCCTGTAGAGAATCAGGAATGCGCTCTGAAGTTTATAATTTTCCGGGCGAAACTTCGCAAGAGGCAGTGCTTGAGCATATCCATGCATTGAACGTAAATCCTGAGATTCATGGCATTTTAGTGCAGCTGCCGTTGCCGGCACACTTTGAAAGTCACCGGCTCATCGCTTCCATCGCAATTGAGAAAGACGTGGATGGATTTCACCCTTGTAACGTTGGCGCACTCGCAACTGGCAATGCTTTATTTTATCCTTGCACGCCTTATGGTGTCATGATGATGTTAAAGGAGCGAGATATATTGATTGAGGGGCAGCATGCAGTCGTGGTAGGGCGCAGTAATATTGTGGGTAAACCGATGTCATTGATGCTTCTGGAGAAAGGCGCTACAGTTACCATTTGCACATCTAAAACAAGAGAGTTGACTGAATATACTCGCAGCGCAGATATTCTGGTTGTGGCTACGGGGAAGCCGCGCATGATAACTGCTGGCATGGTTAAATCAGGCGCAACAGTGATTGATGTTGGGATTAACCGTATGGATGATGGGACATTATGCGGTGATGTGGATTTTTTTCCGGTTATGGAAAAAGCCGGTCATATTACACCTGTTCCAGGAGGAGTTGGACCTATGACGATTACCATGTTAATGAGCAATACCATTGAGGCAGCCGAGCGCGCTCGGAAAGCTAGGTAATTTTTGCCTGCAACTGATCATATATTATTTCCAAACTGAGATACGGAGCTGCTATTCAATATGAATTCACAGGATATTGATCCACAGGAAACACAGGAATGGCTGGATGCATTGGAGTCTGTGCTTACCAATGAAGGGACTGAACGCGCACACTATTTATTGGAGAGATTGGTTGAAAAAGCGCGGCGTTCCGGCGCATACCTTCCTTATAGTGCTAATACTGCTTACATCAATACGATTCCCTCGGGCAAGGAAGAACGTTCACCTGGTAATCACGCAATAGAGCATCGTATTCGTTCCTATGTGCGCTGGAATGCTATGGCGATGGTTGCGCGTGCCAATCGGAATACCAATGTAGGGGGGCATATTGCTAGTTTTGCATCAGCAGCGACCTTATATGATGTTGGTTACAATCATTTCTGGCAAGCGGCAAGTGAGCAGAAAGGGGGGGATCTCGTTTATGTCCAGGGACATTCATCTCCAGGAATTTATGCTTATGCATTTCTGCTGGGAGTGTTGACTGAGGAGCAGCTTGATAATTTTCGTCAGGAAATAGGTGGAAAAGGCCTATCTTCTTATCCTCATCCATGGCTGATGCCGGATTTCTGGCAATTCCCAACCGTATCGATGGGGTTGGGGCCACTAATGGCGATTTATCAGGCGCGCTTTATGAAATACCTGGGCAGTCGTAAGTTAGCTCATACCGAGGGGCGTAAAGTCTGGGTTTTCACGGGCGATGGTGAAATGGACGAACCTGAGTCATTGGGTGCAATTTCACTGGCTTCACGGGAAAATCTGGACAACTTGATTTTTGTGGTGAACTGTAACCTTCAGCGACTTGATGGGCCTGTCAGAGGCAACGGTAAGATCGTGCAGGAATTGGAGGCGACGTTTAGAGGAGCTGGCTGGAATGTCATCAAAGTGATCTGGGGTTCTTACTGGGATCCACTACTGGCAAAAGATACCAAGGGACTTCTCCAGCAGCGCATGATGGAGTGCGTGGATGGAGAGTATCAAACTTTCAGGGCTCGAGACGGTGCATATGTCAGAAAGCACTTTTTTGGCAAATACCCTGAGCTGCTTGAAATGGTTGCCAATATGTCAGACGATGATATTTGGCGACTAAACCGGGGTGGGCATGATCCGCACAAGGTTTATGCAGCCTATGCTGCCGCAGTCAAACATCAGGGACAGCCTACCGTGATCCTTGCCAAGACTGTCAAGGGATATGGAATGGGTGAATCCGGTGAGGCACAGAACATTACCCACCAGCAGAAGAAAATGGGCACTACCTCACTTAAGGCTTTTCGCGATCGATATGGTTTACCGGTGCCGGATGATAAAATAGATGAGATTCCTTATCTCAAATTTGATAAGGATTCTCCTGAGCTTGCTTACATGCAGACGCAGCGTGAGGCATTAGGAGGTTTTTTGCATCATCGCCGGCGTAAGGCTGCGGCGTTGCAAATTCCACCATTGACAGCGTTCGAGGCTTTGCTGAAAAGCAGTGGCGAAGGGCGGGAGTCTTCCACCACCATGGCATTTGTGCGTATTCTCAATGTCCTGACCAAGGATAAAAATATCGGTAAACATATCGTACCTATCGTCGCTGATGAATCGCGAACGTTTGGTATGGAAGGCATGTTCCGTCAACTCGGTATCTGGTCGTCAGTAGGGCAGCTTTATACCCCCGAGGATGCTGATCAGCTAATGTTTTACAAAGAAGATAAACATGGCCAGATCCTACAGGAAGGTATCAACGAAGCAGGGGCTTTGTCTTCCTGGATTGCAGCCGCAACCGCATATAGCACGCACCACGTGCAGATGATTCCTTTTTTCATTTTTTATTCCATGTTTGGCTTTCAGCGTGTGGGCGATCTTATTTGGGCTGCGGGCGATATGCGCTGCCGTGGTTTTCTGCTGGGTGGTACGGCTGGACGAACCACGCTGAATGGCGAAGGGTTACAGCATGAAGATGGTCATAGTCATCTTGCTGCTTCTACCATACCTAACTGCATATCCTATGATCCAACTTATGCCTATGAGTTAGCGGTAATCATCCAGGATGGCTTGCGTCGCATGTATCAGGAACAGGAAGACGTGTTCTACTACATTACAGTGATGAATGAAAATTATGCTCATCCTGATCTTCCTCAAGGCACAGAGCAAGGGATATTGAAAGGCATCTATTTGCTTAAAGAAGGCAATAAGCGTAGTAAAGGGGCGCGTATACAGTTGCTTGGTTCAGGCACCATATTACGTGAAGTTATTGCAGCGGCAGACATTTTGCAAAAGGAGTATGGTGTTATCGCAGACATCTGGAGCGTCACCAGCTTTACGGAATTACGACGTGAGGCGCTGAGCATTGCGCGCTGGAATATGTTACATCCGACTGAGCCCGCTAAATTATCGTATGTTGAAAGCTGTTTCAAAGATCGCGAGGGACCTGTAGTAGCTGCTACTGATTACATGAAGATCTATGCAGATCAGATACGTGCGTTCATTCCAAAACGCTATTGTGCGCTGGGTACGGATGGCTTTGGACGCTCAGATACACGCGAAAAGCTCAGGCATTTTTTTGAAGTGGATCGTTATTACATTACGGTTGCGGCGCTTAAAGTCTTATCAGAAGAAGGTAAAATTCCGGCAAAACAGATTGCGCAGGCAATCAAGGCATTCGGGATCGATCCGGACAAGCCAGATCCCGTTAAGCAATAGGCAGCGAGTAAATATTGAGTACATATAAGAAATAGTCAGCTTTGTGGCTGATAAATAGATTGAATATCAATTGAGGAAAGCGTGTGAGTGCAATCAAAAAGGTACAGGTTCCTGATATTGGTGACTTCAAGGATGTGCCAGTCATAGAAATACTCGTCAATGTGGGTGATGTTCTCAAGGTAGAGGATTCGCTTATCACGTTGGAATCAGATAAAGCTACGATTGAGGTTCCTTCACCTTACTCAGGTACCGTCAAGGAAATTAGCGTCAAAGTAGGTGACAAGGTGTCTGAAGGCTCTGACATCCTTATCATGGAAATTTCTGCCGAACAGACTGACGATGCTGCTAAGCCTACTCAGCTTTCCACGACAGAAGAGACGACGCGCGGCAACAGTACCGTGAGCCCGACGAAGCAGGACACAGCAGTTACAGTTGCTGCCACTGATCAGGAATCACCGCAAGGCGGGCAGCTACAGTCATCTGTACAGCTTGCAGCAGCGAGTCAGCCGATTCATGTTACCGGGGTAAAACCTCATGCCAGTCCGTCTGTAAGACGTTTTGCGCGAGAATTAGGTGTGGATTTGAGCAAAATCGTGGGTAGTGGCCCGAAGCAGCGCATACTCAAAGAAGATATCCAAGCTTTTGTTAAACGAGAACTAACGAAATTACAAAGTGCAGGCTTAGGTGGTGGTGTACTTGATTTATTGCCGTGGCCTCATGTCGATTTTGCAAAATTTGGGCCAGTTGAATTAAAGTCGTTAACGCGGATCAAGCAAATTTCTGGCGCTAATTTGCATCGTAATTGGGTCATGATTCCACATGTGACGCAGTTTGACGAGGCTGATATTACCGATCTGGAGGCGCTCAGGAAAGAATATAATGAAAGCCAACAGGAGAATGGCGTCAAATTAACAATCCTGGCTTTTCTGATGAAAGCCACCACGGCAGCATTGAAAAAATACCCCGAGTTTAATGCTTCACTGGATAGTAGTAATGAAGAATCTTATCTAGTTCTCAAGCGCTATTACCATCTTGGATTTGCAGTAGATACACCCAATGGTCTGGTAGTGCCTGTTATTCGTGATGCCGATCAAAAAGGTGTCATTACGATAGCAGATGAGCTAGGAAGGCTCTCTTCACTTGCGCGCGAAGGTAAATTAAAACCGGCTGATATGCAGGGCGCAAGTTTTACTATTTCGAGTCTGGGGGGAATTGGTGGCACAGCTTTTACACCTATTATCAACGCGCCCGAGGTTGCTATCTTGGGAGTTTCGCGGGCTAGTCTGAAACCAGTGTATCGTAATGGAGAGTTCATTCCTCGTTTGATTGTTCCTTTGTCATTATCTTATGATCACAGAGTGATCGATGGCGCATCGGCTGCCCGTTTTACGTCACATCTGGCGAGTATATTAGCGGATATGCGCCTTGCTTTGTTTTGATAATTCCTGCCCTGACAATAGGATTCCCATTATTCTGCTAGCAGAGAATATTTCTCAATATTTTTTCCATTATTAATTAATGTCTTATGATACCTTTTCCCCTGATTGGAATTTATGGAGGAACGTTTGATCCGATCCATTTTGGGCATTTAAGGGTTGCAGAAGAACTCGTTGAAATTTTACGGCTAGATGAAGTACGTTTTCTTCCTGCTGGCTGTCCACGCTTGCGCAATAAGCCTGTTGCTTCGCAGCATCACCGTATGGCAATGCTGCAAGAAGCCATTCATGACAATGGAAGATTCCGGCTAGATGATCGAGAAATCAGGCGTTCTGGAGAAAGTTATAGTGTGGAATCTCTGCGTGAGCTAAGAGATGAATTCATAGGGAAGAAGACGGCATTCTGTTTTATCATAGGAATAGACGCATTCATGAAGCTATCCAGTTGGTATCTCTGGCGTGAATTGTTTGAGTTAACTCATTTTGTGATCGTTAACCGACCAGGCCATGCTTCTGTAGTGAATCAAGCAATTTTACCACCAGAATTAAAGAATGAATGCTTAGGACGCTGGACACACGATGTGGAGATGTTAAGGTCTACTCAATCCGGGCATATTTTTACCGCCATGACAACACTATTGGATATTTCAGCAACAACAATTAGAGCTTGTATTGCTGCGAAAAAGAGTGCACGTTATCTGCTTCCTGATACTGTATTGAATTATATTGGCATACATCATGTTTACCACGAGGAAAAATGAAAACAGACGAGCTGTTGAGAATAGCTACCGCTGCGCTGGAAGATTTGAAGGCTCAAGATATTCTGGTACTGGAGGCAGGGAAAATTACATCATTATTTGATTACATGATTATCGCCAGTGCCAGCTCAACGCGTCAGACCAAAGCGTTAGCCCATCATGTGCAGGAAAAAGTCAAGGCTGCAGGAGGTAAAGTATATGGTATTGAAGGTGAGCAAGCGGGAGAATGGTTACTGGTAGACTTGGGCGATGTGATCGTGCATATTATGCAGCCAGCTATCCGTGAATACTATGATTTGGAATCGCTGTGGGCAGAATCCAGTGCAATCAAGGAAAAAAATTCCTTGATGTAATAGGGGCAATTTGAGGAATGAAACTCTATATCCTGGCTGTAGGAAATAAAATGCCAGACTGGGTCGTTGCCGGCTTTATGGAATATGCACAGCGCATGCCAAGAGAAATTCCCATTCATTTGATCGAAATTAAACCAGAGAAACGGGGCTCCAAGCAAACCGAGCAATTGTTATTTAATGAGAGCGAGCGTATCCAGGCTGCACTACCATCGGCTTGTTACATTGCAGCCATGGATGAACAGGGTAAACAATTCACTACAGCTAAATTGGCAGAGTCATTGGTTGACTGGATGAGAAATGGGAGAGATGTTGCCTTCATTATTGGTGGTGCAGATGGATTGCATCGTGATATCAAGAGTATGGCCAATGAAATGCTGGCACTTTCCAGACTGACGCTTCCGCATGGTTTAGCGCGTGTCTTATTAGCAGAACAACTTTATCGCGCATTATCCATTATCAGACAACATCCTTATCACCGTGTATAACTTTTGCGGTAGATTACTAATAAGTGGTAACAGCTTTACTGCCGAGAAGAAAGTTATTGAAAAATTAAATTGGAATAAACACTCACCTCACTGATTCAAGGCATCATGACGCTTGCTGAAAATTATATATATCTAGCTTCTCGTAGTTCCCGTAGAAGAGAGTTGCTGAAACAGATTGGAGTAAGACATAGTGTGCTGCTCATGCGGGAAACCGTATCCCGCCCTGTTGATGTTGATGAGACTCCCTTGCCAGACGAATCTCCGACTGATTATGTTTACCGTATTACTCACGCGAAGGCGGAGGCAGGGTGGACGCGTTTGATCCAGCGCAAATTACCACTATTTCCAGTCTTAGCTGCTGATACGATTGTTGCATTGGATGGATGTATTTTCGGGAAACCCAGGGATGCTACTCACGCTGAGAAGATGCTGTCAGCACTTTCAGGCAGAACGCATCAGGTGCTAACTGCTATCGCCTTAAATTTGCATGGTAATATCAAACATCGTTTATCAATCACAACAGTACGGTTTCGTGATATTGGTAAGCGTGAGATTCAAGCTACTATTGCAAGCGGTGAGGTTTTTGATAAAGCAGGTGCTTACGCAATTCAAGGCATGGCGGCCGCCTTCATTATTGAGATTCTTGGGAGTTACAGTGGGGTCGTGGGGTTGCCTTTGTTTGAGACAGCCCAGTTATTGGAAGAGTCCGGGATAAAGATATTTCCTTGAGATCTGAAAGAAAGATTGTGCTATCTGCCTAAATGAGTAACGAGATTCTTGTTAATGTCACACCACAGGAAACGCGTGTTGCTGTTATTGAGCAAGGTGTCGTACAGGAATTACACATAGAGCGGACAAGCAGCCGGGGAATTGTTGGTAATATTTACAACGGCCGTGTAAGTCGTGTATTACCAGGTATGCAATCAGCTTTTATTGACATAGGCATGGAGCGGGCTGCATTCCTCCATGTGGGAGATATCAAGGAGTTGAGCTCAAGTGGTGCGCAGGATAGACCGATCGAAAGATTGTTGCATGAGGGGGGCAATATACTCGTTCAGGTGATCAAAGACGCAATTGGCACCAAGGGAGCGAGGCTTTCTACCCAGATCAGTATTGCTGGCCGCATGCTTGTCTATTTGCCACAAGAGTCTCATATTGGTGTTTCCCAGCGTATCGAAGATAATCTTGAACGTGAATTGTTGCGCGAGAAATTACAGCAGATTCTTCCATCTGATACAAAAGGGGGTTACATCATCCGGACGATGGCTGAGGCGGCAAGTGAGTCAGATCTGCATGCCGATATAGAGTATCTGCATAAGCTTTGGCACGATATTCAGAATAGATCACTAACGGTGAGTGCGCCTACTTTGCTTTATCAAGATCTGGATCTGAGTCATCGTGTATTGCGCGATTTTGTTGACGATGATACGCACCGTATCTTGGTGGATTCACGAGAAACTTTCCTGAAGCTGATTGCTTTTGCTCAAAACTATATGAGCAATGTTGCCAGCAGAATCAATCATTATACTGGGGAGCGTCCTCTCTTTGATTTATATGGTGTCGAAGAGGAAATTGAAAGATCACTCGCGCGGCGGGTTAATCTCAAATCAGGTGGCTATGTCATTATTGATCAGACCGAAGCATTGACTACCATGGACGTTAATACGGGTGGGTTTATTGGGGTGCGTAATTTTGATGACACTATATTTAAAACAAATCTGGAGGCAGCACAAGTCATAGCACGGCAGCTCCGCCTGCGAAATTTGGGGGGTATCATCATCATCGACTTTATCGACATGGAGGATGAAGAGCATAGAAATGCTGTTTTGGCAGAATTTAACAAAGCCTTAATGAAAGACAGAATGCGTATGACTGTCAGTGGATTTTCCACCTTGGGGTTGGTAGAAATGACGCGAAAGCGGACGCGCGAGAGTCTTGCGCACACGCTATGTGAACCCTGTCCAACTTGTCAGGGACGTGGGCAAATCCGGACAGCCCAAACGATCTGTTACGAAATCTTACGTGAGCTATTGCGAGAATCCCGGCAATTTGATGCTCATGAGTTCCGTATTCTTGCTTCGCAGCAGGTTATCGATTTGTTTTTGGATGAGGAGTCACAAAGTCTTGCGCAACTCGCCGACTTTATTGAGAAACAAATCAGTCTGCAGGTAGAAGCCTCTTATACACAAGAACAGTACGATGTTATTTTGATATAAAGTCAGCAATGAGTTGAGTTTGACGTGGTGATTGCTTATAAAGGTATAAGGCATAACCGAGCAAAGAACAAGGTATAATTTTAAAGTCTCTACCCGGTTATTAATAAGTTAATTACGCATAGCAACGTAACCGGCGTGAGAATTTTTCCAGTACTTCAATTCCGCTCTCTTCTGCACGATGACACCAGTCCTCAAGCTGTTTGACCAGTTCATCTTTAGACGCCGCTGAACGCTGCCAGATGGCAGCAAGTTCTTCGCGCATTGTATAAACCTTATCAAGGTTTTTGGCTTTACTTAAAACCAGATTCAGTTTGATGCGCTCTTCTTCTCGTAATGTTTTCGCATCTGCCAGTATCCAACGTTTTAGCATATTGCCGTCTATCCCTTGATGGGCAGCCACTTCGCGTAAATGGGCCACTTCCTTCTTGAGCATTGCTTTGAGTGACTGCGTATATCGCGCTAGCACTTCATAACGATGGGCAATTACTGCCTGCAGTGTGTCGAAATCACATTCGGTTTTGGTTTTGTTGATATTGAGTTTAGGTGCAATTTTTTTGACGGTCGCCAAGCCCATCATCTCTAGAATGCGGATGTACATCCAGCCAATATCAAATTCATACCACTTATTGGATAGTCTGGCTGAGGTAGGGTAGGCGTGATGGTTGTTGTGTAATTCCTCCCCTCCGATCAGAATACCCCATGGCGAGACATTGCGGCTGGCATCTTCTGCTTGAAAATTGCGGTATCCCCAGTAGTGGCCAATACCATTGATAACACCCGCAGCGAAGATAGGTGTCCACAGCATTTGAACCGCCCATATGGTAATACCAATAGGGCCAAACAGAACGAAATTAATGACGAGCATCAGGCCAATGCCCGTTGCGCTATATTTTGTGTAAATATTACGTTCTATCCAATCATCGGGCGTACCGTGACCATATCTTTCCATAGTTTCTTTGTTCTTTGCCTCCAGCCGGTAAAGTTCCGCTCCTTCGGTCAGTACCTTCTTAATACCAAAAATCTGGGGACTGTGGGGGTCATCCAATGATTCACATTTTGCGTGATGCTTACGATGGATCGCAGTCCATTCTTTAGTAACCATCCCGGTCGTCAACCATAGCCAGAAACGAAAGAAATGACTGGGGATTGGATGTAAATCCAATGCTCTGTGGGCGGAGTGGCGATGCAGGTAAATCGTGATGCTCGCAATCGTGATATGAGTAATTACCAAAGTAACAACGATATATCCCCACCATGGCAGATCAATTAATCCTGATAGTGCTGAAACGATATCCATATTAGTTTTATTCCTCCTTTAAAATCGGGCTATGGTTCAATGATGCAATCTAAAGTGATGGACAAGGTTAGTCAAGAAGTTTCGTGACATTTTTGTTGTAGCAGTTTTCTAATTTTTTATTCGCGATTCTAAGCGGAAGTTTAAGCAGAAATCGCACGTGTTTAATGAGTGTAAGTGAAATTATTCAACAATACGCCACTGTCCCGGTGTGAGATTGGCCAGGGTGTATTTGCCAATAGCGACTCGAATCAAGCGCAGTGTTGGAAACCCGATTGCTGCTGTCATGTGCCGCACCTGCCGGTTTTTTCCTTCAGTAAGAGTCAGTTCTAGCCAGCAAGTAGGGATATTTCTGCGAGAGCGTATCGCTGGGATTCTTGGCCAAAGATAAACTGGTTCATCCATTAGACGGGCTTTCGCAGGCTGGGTTCTATAACCCTTCAACAATATTCCTTCATGCAAAAATTTGAGCGCTGACTGATCGGGCATGCCCTCTACTTGCACCCAATATACTTTAGACTGCTTGTATTTGGGATCAGTGATGCGGTGCTGCAATCTTCCATCATTGGTGAGTAAGACTAATCCTTCACTATCAGCATCCAGTCTGCCAGCCGGGTAAAAATCAGGTACTGGAATAAAATCGGTTAGCGATTGATATCCTGCTTGTGGTGTAAACTGGCAAATGACACCATAAGGCTTGTTGAAAAGAAGCAAGCGCGCCATGGCTTAATTCAAGAAAGAGCATGTATCGATACGTTTATACCATGTCGGGGTTGATGACGGCACGTAAGATGGTATTTTCAGTAGTAGCGCTCTGCTTATAGCTAAACCACCAGATTGCGCCTTTTTTGACGCTGAAACCAGCACTGTTGTTGCAAATTAATGAAGCAGCCACGTTTCCCAGAGTAGGCTGATGGCCGACTACCAAAACTGTACTTTCGGCGTAAGGCCAATTAGCAGCGATAAGCACTTTATCGGCGGTGGCACTCGTTCCGATTTCCTCTATGGTTTCAAAATCACCGCTGAGCGCCAAAGCGGTCTGTTGCGTACGTTTAGTAGGGCTGACAATAATGCGTGTATTCTTGGGTAGTCTGGGTTTGAGCCATTGCGCCATATTGTGTGCTTGTTTTAACCCTTTTTCAGTCAATTTACGTGCGGCATCGGGAAATCCATCTTCCGCTTCTGCATGGCGCCATAATATCAATTCCAAAATATTTCTCCTTTCAAAGAAAGATAGCGGTTATCACCAACCGATCAAATGGTCTCTGCCCAGAGATCATGCTCATCAGAATGGGTGACCCGTACTGTTACCACGTCACCCTGGTGTAGTGATTGTCCGTTTTGCACATAGACTAAACCATCAATTTCCGGTGCATCGGCATGACTGCGTGCCACCGCACCTTGGTCATCGACTTCATCAACCAGCACCTGTATGGTTCTACCTATTTTCTGTGCCAGACGGTGTGCGCTAATTTCTGCCTGTATCGCCATTAAGCGGGCTAAACGTTCTTGCTGCAATCCGGAGGGAACATGATTGGGCAAATCGTTAGCGACTGCACCTTCAACTGGCGAATAGGTAAACGCACCAACACGATCCAGTTGGACAGCTTTAAGAAAAGCTAGCAATTCTTCAAACTCTTGCTCTGTTTCACCCGGAAAGCCGACGATGAATGTGCTGCGCAGCGTGATATCAGGGCAGATCGTCCGCCATTGCTGGATGCGGGTGAGTATATCTTCGCTGTCTGCAGGGCGTTTCATCAATTTTAGAATGCGCGCATTCGCATGCTGGAAGGGAATATCCAGGTAGGGAGTGATCTTACCTTCTGCCATCAGCGGAATGAGTTCATCGACATGAGGATAAGGGTAGACATAATGCAGGCGTATCCACACACCCAGTTCGCCCATTGCCTGGGCAAGCTCAGTAATGCGTGTTTTAACAAATTTACCTCCCCAGAATCCGCTGCGGTATTTTAGATCAACCCCATAGGCGCTGGTATCCTGTGAAATAATCAGTAATTCCTTCACGCCGGCATCCACCAGGCTTTGCGCTTCCTGCATGACATCGCCTACGGGGCGGCTGACGAGGTTGCCGCGCATACTGGGGATGATGCAAAAGGTACAACGATGATTGCAACCTTCAGAAATTTTTACATAGGCGTAATGTTTGGGAGTCAGTCTTATTCCTTGGGGCGGCACCAGATCAATATAGGGGTCGTGCAGCTTGGGTAAATGGGCATGAATGGCTGCCATAACCTCATCGGTGGCTTGCGGGCCGGTGACTGCAAGTACATTAGGATGTGCCTGTTTCACAACATTTCCTTTTGCACCAAGGCAGCCCGTGACAATGACTTTGCCGTTTTTAGTGAGTGCCTCGCCGATGGCATCGAGCGATTCGGTAATAGCACTGTCAATAAAGCCACAAGTATTGACCACAACCACATCGGAATCTTCGTAATTGGGTGAAATCAGATATCCTTCCGTGCGTAGACGCGTCAGGATGCGCTCGGAATCTACGGTCGCCTTGGGGCAACCCAGCGAAACGAAACCGACACGTGGGATTTTATTGCGCATATTCATTTACTTATTGCAAAAGATTCGGAAATGATTGATTAAAAAATATTAAATAACAGAGGTAATTAATTAAGAATAAGCGCCGGCATCAGCAGTTTTTTGGGAATTTACTCATTATTTTAAAACAAATTTGCCGGTAAATAGATTGATTTTAGACGGCTGGTTTTTTAAAAAATTACCAGCAGAGATAGTTATTTGTACAAATCGATCAAGGTATTTAGTGATCCACTGGATTAATTCTATATCAATCGCACCATAGTGGAAATTCAGGTAAGGATTTGAAAAAGATCATATCGTGGTTGGGCCATAGCTGGGCATGCTCGCTGCGGGCAAGCAATTTGAGCTTGCGTATGCTGGCAAGGGCCTGTTCCACGTTATTTTGCCAGCAACAACCAGGTGCAATCTCGTCAGATAAATTCTCATTTAAATCAGCAGCATCACCACAGAGGATGACGGGACGGCTTTTGGGTAAGCGTATGAGCAGTGACATGTGCCCGGCAGTATGACCGGGCGTAGTAATGGCTTGTACTCCTGGAGTTAGCTCATATTCACCGGTTTGTAAGTGCCATTGATCTGAATTAATCAACTCATCGGAAAATATCCCGCCGTCCAGCCCTGTCCGGGCTGCAGCCAGTTCATCTCGATGCACGTGAACTTCACAGTCAGGCAAATCACATAATCCTCCTGCGTGATCGAAATGCAGATGGCCGAGAAACACTAAATCAATGTCGGCAGGTGTTAATCCTAATCGTTCCAGGTAGTGTGGAATGCGTTGATCTGCCTGCATCTTGGGTGCTTCAACGGTAGGGCGCATGCAATCAAAATAATGTGCACACAGGCTGGTCTCAGTCAATTTGCGATAGTCGCAGCCGACGTCATACAGGATACGACCATTGGGCGTTTCAATCAGATAAGCCAGTATAGGCGCTTCAATCCACTGGCCATGGCCACGATTACGTGTTGAAATGATTTTTTCATAGCGTATGGTGCCTGTGAGCAATGTCCATATTTTGAGCGCATGGGGCATTTTTCTGATAACTGTGACCTATGACTTGATTAGCGTGCAATTGGTTTATAGCGGATGCGTTTTGGTTTAGCACCTTCCTCACCTAGACGCTGGCGCTTGTCGGCCTCATATTCCTGATAATTGCCAGCATAGAAAGTCACCTGCGAATTGCCTTCAAACGCCAGGATATGCGTGGCAATACGATCCAGAAACCAGCGATCGTGCGAAATGACCAGGACGCAACCGGCAAATTCCAGCAGCGCATCTTCCAGTGCGCGCAGTGTTTCCACATCGAGATCATTGGAGGGTTCGTCGAGCAGCAACACGTTACCGCCTGAAATCAGTGTCTTTGCCAGGTGTAAGCGGCCACGCTCTCCTCCAGAAAGCTGCCCAACCATTTTCTGCTGGTCAGGGCCTTTAAAATTGAAACGGCCAATGTAGGCGCGTGATGGCGTTTCATATTTACCGACGGTGAGGATGTCATTCCCATCTGACACTGCTTCGAAAACGGTTTTGTTGCCATCAAGTATGTCGCGCGCCTGATCGACGTAAGCGATTCTGACTGTTTCACCTATTTTGATTTCGCCTGAATCTGGCTGCTTGCGTCCCATGATCATGCGAAACAATGTTGATTTACCTGCGCCATTGGGGCCAATAATACCGACAATGGCGCCAGGTGGGACTTTGAAACTTAAATTATCGATCAGCAATCGATCGCCAAACGCTTTGGAGACATTGGTAAACTCAAACACTTCATTACCCAGTCTATCAGCCACCGGGATAAAAATTTCTTGTGTTTCGTTGCGCTTCTGATATTCCTGTGAGTTAAGTTCCTCAAAACGGGCAATCCGCGCCTTCGACTTGGCTTGCCGTCCTTTGGGGTTTTGTCGCACCCATTCCAGTTCTTTTTTGAGTGCTTTCTGTCGGGCAGATTCAGAAGATTCTTCCTGTTTGAGGCGAGTTTGTTTTTGTTCTAACCAGCTTGAGTAATTACCTTTCCAGGGAATACCGTAACCACGGTCGAGTTCCAGGATCCATTCGGCGGCATTGTCAAGAAAATAGCGATCGTGCGTCACAGCAACTACTGTGCCAGGAAAGCGTACCAGAAATTGCTCCAGCCATTCTACCGATTCAGCGTCGAGATGGTTGGTCGGTTCATCCAGCAATAACATGTCTGGCTTTGATAACAGTAATCTGCACAATGCCACGCGGCGTTTCTCCCCGCCGGAAAGATTCTTGATGACAGTATCCCATTCAGGAAGACGCAAGGCGTCAGCGGCCACTTCCATTTGCTGGGCGGTATCGCCGCCGCTGGTTGCGATGATGGCTTCAAGGCGTGTCTGTTCTGCAGCCAGGGCATCAAAATCTGCATCTGGCTCAGCATAAGCCGCGTAGATTTCTTCCAGCTTTTGCTGAGCGCTGAATATTTCGCCTAATCCTTCCTGCACTGCTTCGCGTACCGTCTGTTCTGGATTAAGGAGTGGTTCTTGCGGCAGATGACCAATTCTGAGATCAAGCATGGGCGTAACTTCACCCTCAAAATCCTTGTCTGCCCCAGCCATTATTTTTAATAAAGTAGATTTACCCGAGCCATTCAGGCCGAGTAATCCTATTTTTGCACCGGGAAAGAAACTGAGTGAAATATCTTTAAGAATCGTGCGCTTAGGTGGAACAACCTTGCTCACACGATTCATGGTTAAAACATATTGAGCCATAAATTGTGGGTAAGATGATGTGGATTATTATTAGGAATCTTATACGGTTATTTTAAAATCTGAGCTTTTGCTGCTGACAGATTGTCAGATATCAAATGAGCACACGAATTTCGTGAGCTGCGTGGACTGGCTGCTGCCAAAACCTACATTCTACCAGTCCATCTGGCTGGCCTTAATTTGATTCACGAAATTCATGAAATGTGCGCTTTACCTGAGTGATACCGAAGCTATTGCCTGCGGCAGAATGGACTTGATAAGGTGTATAAATACACACCATACAGTGCTTCGCTAACACAAGCGCTACAACCTCCGCCATCGTGAGTTCTTATTGTTGCTCTGGTAATGAGAGCCACAAATAGCATGAATGTTCCCCATTTTTTGATAAAAAACTTCAGTCATTCCATTTCTACATCAACAAAATAAGTTTTGATGTAGAAATGGAATGAGCATGAATAAGCTGAGTAGGGCAGGCAATATCTCAGGATCAGCCTTTACGTGTTTGCACGTATTCAATCGCTTGCCATTTTAATATAGTCTATTGATTGTGGTTGGCAATTAGTCTCGATGGGGTGGTTATTCAACTACCTGAGTGTTATCCCAGGATATCGCTATTTTTAATATAACAAAACGGGTTGCCATGAGGGAGACAAGTTATGCGCATGCAAAGCCAGCCAGCAGCAATAGTATTGCACACGCTTGCAATAAGCAATTTTTCCCAGGGCGTCCATTTCTGCATGAGGTGGTAAAAGCCTCCATTTATCTTGCTATCAGCGAAAAAAATCGGGGACTTCTCGCCAGGAGGAATATTGGATAAAACAAAAAACAAGTTATTGGGAGAGATATCATGAGAGTTCTGGTTTATTTCAGATCAGGCGCTAGTCAAGTATTTATCGTTCCCCGAGACATTCTTGCTGTTGAATTCCAGCGCGTGGCAGAAGCTGTAGGAGGGTGCTTTCATCGAGTAGAATTCATCCAGAAAAAAACAAAGCTACAGAGACTGAATACTTCTTATTAGAGAAGAATCAATTTCTTCGGTTCTCACGCTAAGAAAAGACAATCTAATCAGCTCGCTTATAGTGCTTCCAATACGCCGGCTGCCCCCATTCCGCTGCCTACGCACATGGTAACCATACCATATTTCTGCTGGCGGCGACGCAATCCATGCAGCAACGTCGCTACGCGGATCGCGCCGGTTGCGCCCAGGGGATGGCCGAGAGCGATAGCTCCTCCCAGCGGATTGACTTTGGCGCGATCCAGATCAAGTTCATTGATAACCGCGAGACTCTGTGCAGCAAATGCTTCATTCAACTCGATCCAGTTAAGATCATCCTGTTTCATGCCAACCTGCTTCAGTACTTTGGGAATCGCCTTGATAGGACCTATTCCCATTATCTCAGGTGGAACACCAGTTACTGAGTAGCCGATAAACCGGCCGATTGGCGTGAGATTGAAGCGTTGCAATGCAGCTGCGCTCATCATGACTACTGCACCTGCGCCATCAGACATTTGTGAACTGTTTCCTGCCGTGACCGAACCATCGGCTGCAAATACCGGCTTCAATTTTGCAAGCGCTGCCAGGCTAGTATCGGCGCGTGGTCCTTCATCCGTATCCTTTACCGATTTTACGGTCATGGTTTCATGCGAGGTTAGATCAGGTCTTTTTTCTTCAATAGGGTAGGGAGCAATTTCCTGCTTGAATTCACCCGTTTCAATTGCTTGCAACGCACGCATGTGACTCGTCATCGCAAACTCATCTTGCTGGTCACGGTTGACTTTCCATTGCTGAGCCACTTTCTCGGCGGTGATGCCCATTCCATAAGCGATGGCTACATTTTCATCATGCATGTACATCGCAGGATTCATGGCGACCTTATTGCCCATCATGGGTATCATGCTCATGCTTTCGGTGCCTCCGGCAATGATGACATCTGCTTCACCCAGGCGGATACGGTCTGCAGCCAATGCCACTGCTTGCAATCCAGATGCGCAGAAGCGGTTGATCGTCATGCCAGGTATGCTGTTGGGCAACCCGGCCAGCAACAACGCCACGCGCGCGACATTAATTCCTTGTTCAGCTTCGGGCATGGCGCAACCTGCGATCACATCGTCAATTGCGGCCGGATCGAGTCCTTCGCACTGCTTCATCACTGCTTGCAGCACGTGAACAAGCATGTCATCGGGACGGACATTCTTAAACATTCCGCGTGGAGCCTTACCGACAGGTGTGCGTAAAGCCGCGACGATATAGGCATCTTGAGTTTGCTTAGCCATGGGTTTTCTCCATCAATCTTTAGTTATAAGGTATTGAGCAGTCTGACTAGTTTCTGAGTGGCTTGCCTGTTTTCAGGGTGTGCGTGATGCGTGCTTGCGTTTTCTCTGTAGCCAGCAATTCAATGAATGCTTTTCTCTCCAGCCTGAGAAACCACTCTTCATCAACCAGACTGCCTGGTGTCAAATCGCCTCCACACATGACATGAGCGATTTTGCTGCCAATCAAATAATCGTGCTCGGAAATAAAGTGACCTTCCAGCATATTGACCAGTGTTCCTTTGATCGTTGCAATTCCAGTAGAGCCTGCGACAGGAATTCCGCGCGGCATTAAAGGGGGACGATAACCTGATTCTGCCAGAGCAAGTGCTTGTATCTTCGCTGCATGGAGGAGTTCAAAACGATGCATGATGATGGGATCAGCCGGGCGTAAATAACCCAGTTGTTTTGCTTGTTCAGCACTTTTTGCGAGTTGGGCCATTGCCACTGTCTGGAAATAATGCTTCAGCTGCGGAAAAGGATCGTCATCTATGGCATTGCGCGCTGCTCTTAGTGCCAGTTCCTTGCAACCGCCGCCAGCGGGTAATAATCCAACACCTGCCTCAACCAGTCCGATATAGCTTTCCAGTGTGGCAACAGCGCGATCACAATGCATCACGAACTCACAGCCTCCCCCTAAAGCAAGTCCATCGACTGCCGCCACGGTTGGAATCATGCAATATCGCAGATGCTGCGACAGCTGCTGGAAGCGCGTGATCAGCGTTTCTACTTCCGCAAGCTTGCCAGCCATCAGTGCATCTGCCAGATCCAGGCTGCGCGCAGCTTGTAATATAGTAGACTGCGCTGTTTTCTTGAATTTCTTCATGAACTGGTCAAAAGCTGAGGGTGGCTCCTCGCTTTTGGGTTTCTCGGTAGCTTTTTGCAGATTGGCGCCTGCCGAGAAAGGAGGTTCGGTTTGCCAGATTAGCAGTGCACGCCAGTGATGCTCTGCCTCCTCGATCGCCTGTTGCAATCCATTGAGCACTTCGATATCAATGGTGTGCATCTTGCTTTTGAAACTGACGATCGCAATTTCATCACCGGTATGCCACATGCGTACTGCGTCTGTTTCAAAGATGGTTTCCCCATATACTCTTTCTTCGTTTGACAAGCGGTCAGGGAATAACTGTCTGCGATACACTGGTAATGTGGAGCGAGGCTGCATGGCATGCGTGAGTGGTGCATAGGAACCTTGCGCGCTATGCACACCTGGCACGGCATTCTGTCCTATTTCCTCTACCCAGGCAGGTAAAGGTGCGTTGCTCATGCTTTTGCCGGCAGCGATATCTTCATTGATCCAGGCAGTAATCTGATTCCAGCCGGCTGTTTGCCAGATTTCAAATGGCCCCTGGTTCCAGCCAAAGCCCCAGCGGATAGCGAGATCAAGATCACGTGCATTGTCTGCAATTGCAGTCAAATGGACAGCGCAATAATGAAACAGATCACGGTGTATCGCCCATAAAAACTGCGCTTGCGGATGTTCGCTGGAACGCAAGGCCGAAAATTTTTCGACTGGATTCTTTAGTTTGAGGAGCGAGGCAACATCTTCATCCAATGCATCTGCCGAAAGCCGATAGCTATTCGTGGCAAGATCAAGCACATGAATCTCTTTATCAATTTTCTGATAGATTCCTTTGCCAGTTTTTTGCCCGAGCGCGCCCAGATCGATCAGGGCCTGCAGCCAGGCGGGAGGGGTGTAATAAGCATGCCACGGATCATCAGCCAAGGTATTTTGCATGGTGTTGATGACGTGCGCCAGAATATCCAGACCAACCACATCGGCCGTGCGGAAAGTGGCGCTCTTGGGGCGGCCAATAAGCGAACCCGTCAGTTTGTCAACCAGATCAAAGCCTAAACCAAAGGCTTCCGCATGATGGATGACTGCTAGCATGGAAAACACGCCTACCCGGTTAGCGATAAAGTTAGGGGTATCTTTCGCGCGAATAACACCCTTGCCCAGATAGGTGACCAAGAATGCTTCCAAGTCATCGAGCATGCTGGTATCGCTCTCCTTGCAAGGGATTATCTCGACCAGATGCATATAACGCGGCGGATTAAAAAAATGAATGCCGCAAAAGCGATGACGTAATTCCTCCGGGAATGCTTGTGCTAATTGATTGATCGATAGGCCGGAGGTATTACTGGCAAAAATAGTATGTTGACCGAGGTAAGGCGCGACCTTAGCATACAAATCGGTTTTCCAGTCCATGCGCTCAGCGATCGCCTCGATGACAAGATCACAGTCCGTGAGCAAACCGAGATGCTGGTCATAATTGGCAGGTTGAATACAAGCTGCTTTGGAGGCTACCGAAAGGGGAGCAGGCTCAAGTTTTTTCAGTTTGCCGATTGCTTTCGTTGCAGGCGTACTAGGATCGCCAGATTCGGCGGGCAATTCAAACAACAATGTTTCTATATTCGCATTGACCAAATGCGCTGCAATCTGTGCACCCATGACTCCTGCGCCCAGGACTGCGGCTTTGCGCACTATAAAGCGATAGCTACTCAATTTTCCTCCCGCTTGATCTGGTTAATGGATAACGCTGCTAATGCAGCCAATCTCCGCATATTTTTTACTTGCATCCGATATGGATGACACTTTCACGCTCATTGAGCAAGAGATTACAAGCATGAACTTCAAAGAGCAAGCGGGAATTGCTTCATTTTTTCTGCAGAGCGTCAGGTAAATTGCTTCTACAAAATAAACCATAAGCATTTGCAGCCGCATTTTTTTATTTTTTTCAGCTTGTTCAGCTTGCGTTCATTGTCTCCGGTATAAATTGACTGTCAACAGAAGAAATTCTGATCAATAAAAAAACAACCAAGGAGGTATGACTGAAAATGAGAACAAACATAATCACGCCAGCTAAATTACTGACCGGCATGTTGTTAAGCGCTGCTTTGGCAGTTCCTATGGCGGCTGAGGCTGGAAGAGGGCATCATCGTCATCACCATCATCATGACCGTCACGATCATCATGAACATCATCATTATTATGGTCCTGGGCCAGGATATGGTGGTTATGGTTATGGCGGACCGCGGCACCATAAACACAAGCATCGTCACATCCAGCATAATCATTACAACACGCGGAATATCTATTACAACCAGCCTTATTATCCACCGGTTTATGACGGCGGTTATTACGGCGCAGCGCCAGGTAATTTTTTCCTGGGCATCAACACGGGAAACGCCCGTTTTATGTTAGGCTATTAAGGTTCAAACCCGGTAGCTGAAAGCTTATTCTGCTACCGGGCGACTTAAAGCTTTTAGAGAATGATGACATATCGACATTGCTTGCTGATGGCTATTTTTATCGCTGGTTTCACTTCTGCAATCGCTGGTGCGCAGAGAAATCCTCTTTATTATCAGGCGAGCAATCATCAGACGAAAATTACCCAGCAACAGGCAGTCACCATTGCCCAGCAACACGTCCCAGGCCGTCTGCTATCCGTCCAGCGTGCAGCTGATAGTTATCGTATCAAGATTCTCAGTAGCAAAGGGACCGTGCATATTGTGACAATCGATGCGAGCAGCGGTGCGGTTATCGCTACTCATTAAATCATTGAGCAGTCACACGTCATCCCGTCCAATTGCAATCTTGACTTAAATGAGATGTGCATCATCATGCCTGCGCATCATTGAATGAATATTTGGCACAAACTTTAGTTATTTAAATCCCGGAATGGCACTATGCGTATCTTGATTATTGAAGATGAAATCAAGCTGCAAAAGCAAATTTGTCAGCAGCTGCAAGAAGATGGGTATATGGTTGATACGTGTGATAACGGTAAGGAAGGTTTGTATATCGCAAGTGAATATCCATTGGATGCAGCCATCATTGATATCGGCCTGCCTGGATTATCCGGCCTGGAAGTGATTGCTGCTTTACGAAAGCAAGGAAGCTTACTACCCATACTCATTCTCACTGCGCGTAATAGTTGGCAAGACAAGGTTAAAGGGTTGGAGATGGGAGCAGATGATTATCTGGCCAAGCCATTTCAAATGGAGGAGTTGCAGGCCAGACTCAAGGCGCTACTGCGCCGTGCAGCCGCTGTGCCAAACACGGTATTGCAATCTGGACCCATTACGCTGGATATGACGCAGCAAACCGTCAAGCTAAATGATGAGATTGTGGATTTGACTACGTTTGAATATCGCCTGCTGGAGCATTTGTTGCGCCATCAGGGTGAAGTGATCTCCAAACAAGCACTTACCGATTATCTTTATCCTCACGACGACAGTCATGATAGTAACGTGCTGGAAGTCATGATTGGCCGTTTGCGCCGCAAACTTGATCCAGACGGGAAACTCAATCCAATAGAAACGCTACGTGGCCGTGGCTATCGCTTTGCCATCAAAATTTCATCATGAGATCGCTCAACCAACGTATCCTGCTCAGTGCATCATTCGTGCTGCTGATCTTTATTGTTGGGACTGCCTTGACTTTGGATCGCGCCTTTTACGATAGCGCTCAGACGGCGCTGCAAGATCGTATGCTCGGCAAGCTTTTTTTACTGATGGGAGAGGTTGAAGTCGATGACGATGGCAATTTATCCATGCCTGAAGAACTTCCCGCCCTGACTGAATTCGAGCAACTCAATTCGGGTGTTTATGCATTCGTTACAGATCGAAAAAATACACCCGTCTGGAAATCGTTTTCTACCTTGAGCATCCCGCTACCGTCACGCGCTATTCTATTAGAGGGAGAGAGAAAATTCGAGCAGATCCTGCTTAATGATGAACCTCATTTTATCTATAGTTTTGCTGTGGCCTGGGAAACAGATGGAGGTGACTATCCGTTTACATTTCACGTGATCATAGATAGCACCTCGCTAGAAGCGCAGATAGACAGCTATCGTAGAGACTTATGGGGCTGGCTGAGCATGATGGGATTACTATTACTGATTATGCAGATGCTGGTATTGGGCTGGGGGCTGCGGCCGGTGCGGCAGGTCTCAACTGAACTGAATGCGGTCGAAGCCGGCTTGCAAGAAAGCGTGCAAGGGGTCTATCCAGTCGAGTTAAAACGCATTACCGACAATATCAATTCGCTGATCTATCACGAACGGGAGCATCAGCAGCGTTACCGCAATGCACTGGCCGATCTGGCGCACAGCCTTAAAACCCCCTTGGCTATCCTGCGAGGTGCAATCAGAACAGAAAATCTTTCAGCAACGATCAAAACCGTGTTCGATGAGCAGATTGACCGGATGGATAACATCATTCAATATCAGTTGCGCCGTGCTGCCACTGCTGGCAGTTCGCCTGGCACACGGCTGATTGCGTTACGCCCCGTCGTTGAAAAAATTGTGAACACAGTCAATCGCGCCCACTACGAGAAAGATCCACAGATTGCCATTGAAATTGCGCCTGAGATTTGCTTGAGAATGGATGAAGGGGACCTGATGGAGTTACTCGGGAACCTGATAGATAATGCTTTCAAATGGTGCCGGCAGACTGTTGCTATTTGTGCTCAATACGAATATGACGATATCGTGCTTAAAGTAGCAGACGACGGCCCCGGCATTAAACATGAGGAAATAGGCAGAATCATCGAACGCGGGGTGAGAGCCGATCAATCGATGCCAGGTCATGGTATTGGTCTGGCTATCGTGCGTGATATTGCCCAGGCATACGAGGGTGCTTTATCTATTGATCCAAACAGAAACAGCGGCGCATCCTTTATCGTCAGATTGAAGCGCTAAGAGCAAGAAGCCGTTCTGAAACAACACATTGGGGTCGCGAATCAAGAAAAATAAGAGCGACGATTGGGATTATTGTTTATAAGAGTAAGAATTCTTGATTCTGGAGCTGACCCTGAGATGCGGGAAATGTGTTTCTGGAAGACCTGATTCTAATTTGCACTAGAAACTGCATTAATAATCCAATTCCAACCAGTAATACTTTTAATTAAAGCCGGGGCATTTTCGAGCTCACCTAATGCACTAACCAAATGATTCTCAAGCGCATCAATGCTGTCAAACACACGATTATGGAAATATTTTTCTCGCAGCTCATCCCAAAGATGTTCCTGTGGATTCAATTCAGGTGAATACGGTGGCAGGAATAACAAACGGATATTCTCAGGCAAATGGAAATTCTTGCTTTTATGCCAGCCGGCACCATCCAGGACTAAAATAATATTATCACCAGGGTAACGACTGGCTATTTCATTGATGAAAATCTGCATGCAATCGCTGTTAACATGCGGCAACACCAAACTGTCGAAGGCTCCATCGAAGGGACTGACTGCCCCGTAAGCATAAGTATATTGCTGCGTCATCATAGTATTCACCAGCGGTCGATCTGGACGGCGACACCAGCAATAACGTTTATCCGTAATACGGCCGAAGCGTGCTTCATCCTGGAACATCAAACGTAATGGTCGATCATTACCCCAGCTAGCTATCATTTCATCTAGCCGTTCCTTAAATTTTTTTTCCAGTCCTCGCGCAGCGCAGCATCCCCCTGAGGATGAGCGGTATCCGGTGCTAATTTACGCCAGCCATGGCGAGCCAGCATTCGATAAATCGTTGAGAGTGCTACGCGCTTGCCCAGCCGTTTCTCGATTTTCTCTTTAAGCGGAGGAACAACCACCACGCCGCCTTGAGTCGCTTCCACCAAAACCTCATTCAGAATTTGGGCTTCCTGCTCAAGTGTGGCAATCGCACGGTTACGCAGGCTCCGTTTCGTGCGAGGCGCCTCTTCCTCGCAGCGAGCGATTCTACAGTAACGCGTGCGCATACTGCACGTCCATCTAACAGAACGTCCAATAGCCTGCGCTGTTTGCTCTATCGACATGCCCAATTCTAATGGCAGTAATACTGCTTGCGCCGCTCTCAACTCCTCTGCTGTTTTAGCTGCCCTCAATAATTCTCGCGCCGATACTAATTGATCTATTCCGCTCGCTTTTCTTGCCATGATTCTTTTCCTCGTAATACATGGCTATATTGTTTCATTATTTAATAGGAATTGGAATGACACCTCCATTGCATTGTATGCTTCACAAGAAACATAACGTTCCAGTTCGATAGGGTGACAGTCGTGAAGCGGCTGGCGCGTCGGCTGAAAGTGATTGTTAGTCTCCATTACGTTTTGATAAGATTAATTTGTTAATTTTTACTTGAATAAACGAAAAAAGAGCGCTGATGATGAAGCGCTCTTTTCATGGTCATAATTTGCTAATTGTCTTATTTTCCATTTAGCTTTGCGTGCTTTCTCAACTGGCTCATTCGTCCTTCAGTAATACCTAAGTATTCTGCTGCTGCCTTACTTGATCCCATCGAGGCGGCGAGATCGTCAGCAAATCTGGCTTTTCCATTTGAAGTATGTCCTTTGTAAGTGGCCCGAGCCACAGCTCTGGTTATCTCTGCTTCTCTACGAATAGCTTGGGCAGCTGCGCTAAGCCCGGTAGTGACCAATTTTTCAAGGGATTCTAATTCTGGATTGTTAGGCATCTTTTCTCCTCAATACTTTAGTAAAAGTTTAATCTTTAATATGGCTTGGAAAAATTATAATATATGGGTTATCGCTTGTTTACAAGAATTAGAATCTAAACTTTTTATAATGTTGTTATGCGGTAATAATAAAGAAACAGGGGATACCCATTAGCTGGCCCGTGTCAAGCATAGGTAAAATAGAGGACAGACCACGGTTTCTAACTAAGTTCTGTTAATTTTGGAAATAATCGTGGTCTGTCCCCTATTACTTTGATCACTATAGATGTGTATAGATGATCATGATCACATAGATGCATTTGCTCTCTTGTCCGTCGAACGTTCGAGCTAAGCTGGCCGGGCTTGCCTGCCTGCGCGGGTCGGTTTAAGCGAGGAAGTTAGGCATCACCACGTGCTCAGAACGGATGTCATCATCAAAGGGCTTGGCTGGCCGCTTGGTGACTACGGGCTCGATACCACGTCCAGAAAGTAGGACATTCAGTTCCTCCAGCGCCTTGCCAGCCATCAGCACCGAGCCCTACCGAGCCCTCTACCGAGCCCTAAGCGAGCCCTAAGGGTCAGGCCTTACATTTGACATAGATAAGCAGATATTTTGATATGAGCTGCGTGATCGTTAGTCGGATAGTCAAATAGGCTGAAAGGAGAGGGTGAAAAATACAATGGTAGACCTCAAAGCCGTATGACCATCAAAGGAGTACAGTGTTTGAAAGATCGACAAATTAGTCTCGCTCGTCAGTTCTTGACGCGTGAGGATTTCATTCCATTGGACTGTGCTTAGTTCGGTGGTCATGGGCGTTTGTGCATAACGAATAGTATTTTTGTAGAAAAATGATGTTTGACCAAAATTGGCTGTCAAGAAATGGATAGCGTAAAACTGAGATTAAGAGAAGAAATCAAAAAATCTGCTTTTGATTTTTGTAATAGAGCTTTTATACTCAATTCACTACCCATTTAGTTTATGAAAAGTGCTCATGCGACCGTCAATCGCCCTTAATCTCAAGCGAAATGCTGTCCGCGAGGCGGCAAGCCGCTTTCGCGCGGCGAACCTGCGCGTTTTCGGATCGGTGCTGCACGGTTCCGACAAAGACGGTAGCGACCTTGATCTGTTGGTGGATGCACTACCCGGTGCAACATTGTTCGACCTTGGCGGTTTGCAAATTGAGTTGGAAGAGCTGTTAGGCGTTCACGTCGATCTGTTGACGCCTGGTGATCTGCCGCTGAAGTTTCGCAATCAGGTCCTTGCGGAAGCCAAGTCTGTATGAGGGCGAGCCGTCTTTCTGACTACCTGGATCACATCCAGCAGGCCGCGATGGATGCCTGCAGCTTTGTTGAAGGCTTGAGTAAGGATGATTTTTTTGCTGATAAGCGAACTCAACAGGCTGTCATCATGAGCCTTGTTATCATCGGCGAAGCCGCAACGAAAGTGATAGAAGCCTGCCCTGAGTTTACTCAATCACACCCGGAAGTACCATGACGAAGTATGCGTGGTATGCGTAACCGCATCGCACATGGCTACTTTGAGATCGATCTTGATGTGGTATGGAATACAGTGCAGACAGCGCTGCCGGAATTGCTAAAACAATTGTCCGCTGTGCGCATTGATGGGGGCCGATGAAGATTGAAATGAGCGTAGCGATAGAGCAATAGAATTGTCTTAACACGATCATTGGCTCACATTATAAAAAAAGAGATTGTTATCCCAGTTTAATTCGCTACTTCACTGCGACATTCCTACAGTCTAATTTCGCTTTCAAACCAAGTTGTGTTAATCACAGAATTTGCAGCATGCTTTTCTTGTTTGGCAATACGATATCAATGAAATGATGTGAGATAATTGGAAGCAAATATCTATTATCTATCTACGCAGACTTAGCCGCTTCATTGAACAATACCAGCATGTCTAGATTTATTGCCTTGATCCCTGCCGCAGGCTTCGGTGCGCGCATGGGTAATCAGTTGCCAAAACAGTATTTATCATTGGCGGGGAAGCCAATGATTTACCATGCTTTGCACACGCTGTGCAGTTCCGCAAGTATTTTTAGGGTATTTGTCATTCTCGCCCCGGATGATCATGAATGGGCGCGTTATGATTGGTCATCTTTTGCTGACGACAAGCTAGCCGTGCGCTATTGTGGCGGAGCGACGCGTGCTGACAGCGTATTGAACGGACTGAAGGCCATGCAATCAGAGGCATCCATTGGTCAGGATGATTGGGTGCTCGTGCATGATGCGGCGCGTCCTTGCCTGAGCGCTGCTCAGCTCGAACAGCTGATTGAGGTGTTGGCGCCGGATGAGGTTGGCGGGTTATTGGCCATTCCGGTTGCGGATACCTTAAAACGCGCCGATGCGGATCAGCGTGCTGTCGCCACAGCATCCAGAGCAGGTTTATGGCAAGCGCAAACACCGCAAATGTTTCGCCTTGGTTTGTTAAAGGAGGCGTTGAGTAAAGTAGACAGTGCCAGTATCACGGATGATGCCAGTGCGATCGAGGCGATGGGTCTTCACCCCAGATTGGTGCTGAGCGATGCCTATAATTTCAAAGTCACGTATCCGCAAGATCTGGCTTTGGCAGAACTCATTTTGCAGAAGAGAGAAACAAAGTGAAAAATATAAGAATTGGCCAAGGGTTCGATGTACATCAGTTGGTGGCAGGCCGTGATCTGATCATCGGTGGGGTGACGATTCCCTACGAAAAAGGGCTGCTAGGGCATTCTGACGCTGATGTGCTGCTGCATGCGCTGTGTGACGCATTGCTGGGTGCGGCAGCGTTAGGCGATATCGGTCAGCATTTTTCAGACAGCGATGCACGTTATAAAGATATCGACAGTCGCCTGCTGTTGCGCGAAGTCCATTGCTTGCTCGCCAGCAAACATTATGGGGTCATGAATATCGATGCAACCATCATCGCCCAGGCACCTAAAATGGAGCCGCATATTCCAACGATGATCACCAATATTGCCCAAGATCTGAACATGCCTGCCAGCGATATCAATATCAAGGCAAAAACTGCGGAGAAACTTGGATATATTGGTCGGGGCGAAGGTATCGTCGCCGAAGTCGTTTGCCTGATTGCTAAAACTGACGACATTCGTGGCTGAAGCAAATAATACTGCAGAAAGCACTTATAAGGTTTTTTTTGCCATCTGGCCGGATGCCGCTGCCCAAGAAAAACTGAGCAAGTTAGCGGGAAAACTTGCCGGCGATTGTGGCGGAAAGAAAACCAGCTTACCGCTGATACATCTCACTCTGGTATTTATCGGTTATGTAGATCATTATCAGCTGGAAACGCTGCGGCAGATAGCCAGTCAAGTCAAGCAGGCTAGTTTCGATTTGACTGTGGATGAAATTCAATACTGGCAACATAACCGTATCGTCCACGCTGCTCCAAGTCAGTGTCCCGCGGGGCTTACTGCCTTGGTAAACGATTTGCAGCACAGATTGATGCTGGCAGGTTTCCCGCTGGAGAAGCGTCCCTATATTCCACACGTAACGTTAGTAAGAAAAGCTTTGTGCAAGACATTGTCAAATTTGATGACGCCCATTAGCTGGCATGTAAATGAATGGACATTGGTGCAGTCCAACCAAACCGATCAGGGTACGGTGTATGTTTCATTAGATCGTTGGTCGCTGCAAGAAGTCTGAACAAGGCATAACATTACTCTTCTGATTTGGATTCTGATGAAAATTCTTGCACTCGATACATCGACTGAATATTGCTCGCTTGCGTTATGGCAGGACGGGTCTGTGCTGAGCAGGGAAATTCTGGCTGGGCAAAAGCATACTGAATTACTACTGCCGCTGCTGCAGGAAATGCTGGCTGAATCTGGTCTGACTTTGGCCCAATTGGATGGTTTTGCTTTCGGAGCGGGTCCTGGGTCATTTACCGGTTTGCGCATTGCTTGCGGGATCGTGCAGGGACTGGCGCTTGCTACTGATCTGCCTGTTATCGGTATCAGTACGCTAGAAGCGATGGCACAAAGAATTGGCGCCAGTCACGTCATGACGGCGCTTGATGCGCGCATGGGTGAAATTTATTATGCTGCTTATATTCATACGGCGGATGGCTGGTCAAATGTACAAGCGCCCATCCTCTGTTTGCCCCAGCATATTCCGCCGCTGCCGGGTGATAACTGCTGGATTGGGTGTGGTAGCGGTTTTGATCAACATCATGAGATGTTAAGTACGCTCTATAGCGGCAGTTTGTGCCGAATTGATCGAGGATGTTATCCGCGTGCGCAGGAAATGGCGCAACTGGCTGCACCAAGGTTGATGAAAGGATTAGGTGTCTCTGCCGAAGAGGCTGCTCCTGTTTATATACGGAACAAGGTGGCTTTGAAGGAAAGCGAGCGATGAATGAGTGTTTGCAGCAAGCGTATCAGATCAGGGAAATGCAGCTGGATGATGTGCGCCGTGTCATTCAGATCGAGCGTGAAATTTTTCTTTTTCCCTGGACGGAGATGAATTTCTCCGACTCGATCAGAGCAGGCTATCACTGTCGCGTGCTGGAGCAAGATGATACGCTCATGGGTTACGGTATCATGATGATGGGGCTGGATGAAGCCCATATTCTGACGATTGGCATTTCAGCACAATGGCAGCATCAGGGCTGGGGTGGCAGGCTACTGCAGTATTTCATCAATCTTGCCAAACAGCAGCAAGCTGCATCAGTATTGCTGGATGTGCGTGAATCCAATATCGGTGCCGCCAACTTGTATCGGCGACTGGGTTTTAAACAAATCGCGATTCGTAAGGGGTATTATCCCGCCATGTGTGGGCGTGAGGATGCGTTGGTGATGAGATTAGAATTATGAGGCGGCAACGCCGTAAGGAAATATTACACGAACTTGGTTTGACCCCTATCTGGCGCCGCAGAGCAGATAACAAGCTGAAAGAGGGCGAATCGATGAGCATAAATACCGATGAATCGACCCCAGAGATGACTGCTCCAATATCAGCGGGTGACGATCGAGCGGCACGCATCGCAAGAATGAACTGGGGACAGCTGGAAGCTGCCGTTGCTTGTTGCACTGCATGTCCATTATGTCAGTCCAGAACGCGCACAGTATTTGGCGTGGGCGATAAGCGAGCCGACTGGTTGTTTATCGGGGAAGGGCCTGGGGCGAAAGAAGATGAATTAGGAGAGCCTTTTGTCGGTCAAGCGGGTAAATTGCTTGACAATATGCTGATGTCTATTCAATTGCGGCGCGGTGATGAGGTTTATATCACCAATATCGTAAAATGCCGCCCGCCTAATAACAGAAACCCTGAATCCAGTGAAGCTGAGCAATGTCATCCTTACCTCGCACGGCAAATCGTATTGATTAAGCCTAAACTGATTGTTGCGTTAGGAAAAGTTGCCGCTCAGAATTTACTGCATACCAATGAGAGTATCGCCAATTTGCGCGGCAAGTTACATTACTACTCAGATATACCTTTGATCGTTACTTATCATCCTGCTTATCTGTTACGTTCACTTTCCGATAAAGCCAAAGCATGGGAGGATTTATGCTTTGCCAAGGCAACTATGCAGTCATTGTTAACCCGCTGATTCTGGAGCATCTTGCAGGAAGGGTGGATTCATGATGTTTATCAGTGTATTTTGTGCATCCCAATCAGATGCAGCGAGTCCTGTTTACTCTGGTTAGACAGGTGCCATTTGCGGATGAGAACCATGGTCACCGCCACAAACAAACCAAATAGCGCGATTACAACATAAATATGCACATCCAGCATGACGAGGAGCGCGTACAGCAATATCATGGTGAGAATGCTGAGATTCTCATTGAAATTCTGTACTGCGATCGAATGACCGGCACCCATCAAAATATGTCCGCGATGCTGTAGCAGGGCGTTCATGGGTACCACAAAAAAACCTGCCAGACCACCGATCAAGATAAGCAGCACAATTGCAATCCATAAATCCCGCACAGTAATCATCATCATGACGACTAATCCCATGGCAATACCCAGAGGAATGACTTTCACTGAATCACGCAGCGAGACCAGTTTAGCCGCCAGGACTGCTCCCAGCGCAATGCCAAACGCTACTACACCTTGTAATTGCGCAGCTTCATTAAGTTGAAACCCAAGCGCGATATCAGCCCACTTCAAGACGATAAATTGCAAGGTGGCGCCTGCTCCCCAGAATAAAGTAGTGACAGCAAGCGAAATTTGCCCGAGCTTGTCGGCCCATAACAGCCTGACACAATGTGCGAATTCATGGATCAGGAATGATGGGTTCTTTTTCAGTATCCGATGATCTATCCCGGTATCGGGTATGAATAAGTTAAAAATAGCCGCAATGGCATAAAATGTTGCAACAAACAGAATAGCCACTTCTATATGCGTATCCAAGCCTGTATCGATGAAAGGAAAATCGAGCAATAGCAGGGCAGACGAAATAGCAGGGGTGATGATAAGTCCACCGAATACTGTGCCAAGTACGATAGAAGCAACTGTCAATCCTTCAATCCAGCCATTGGCAATTACTAATTTTTCCGGTGGCAGCAATTCAGTCAAGATACCGTATTTTGCAGGCGAATAGGCTGCTGCGCCTAGCCCGACAATGGCATAGGCAGAAAGTGCGAAATACTGATGCATGGTAAAGAACAACAGGATACAGCCAACAATTTTAATCGAGTTGCTGATAAACATGACGCGCCCCTTGGCCATGGAGTCAGCAAATGCACCAACGAATGGTGCTAGGATGACATAAAACAGCACAAATACGAATTTGAGCATCGGGGTAAGAAAAGCGGGGGCATGCAAATCAACTAATAGCGCGATCGCTACCACCAGTAATGCGTTATCAGCTAATGACGAAAAAAATTGTGCCGCCATTATCGTATAAAATCCGCGCCCCAAATGTTCCCCCTGATTCATCTCAAATTAAAATTTTTGCTGTAGTGCTTATCAGAAAATAGCAGGTTTATATCATAAAAAATGATTTGCTACTCATAAGCTGAATAATATCTACTCTGTACTTCATTTAGATGAAACTCAACCTTGCCATACTAGGGCGGCAGAATGTCTATACCAACGCGTTCATTTCCGTAGACTGGGTGGGCCAGGTGCTATGGATTGCTGGCCATGCTCTTGAGGTATTCCACTTTGACTTCAGTCAGTCCACGTAAACCAATCCTTTTGGCTGCGCCATGCGAGAGATCAATCAATCTGTTTTTCTTGAAGGGACCGCGATCGTTGACAATGACATCAACAGCACGGCCATTACGCAGGTTGGTAACTCTTACTTTGGTGGGTAAGGGGAGGGTTTTATGCGCGGCTGTCAACCCTTGAGGATAAAAACGTGTGCCCATCGCAGTGCGGTTGCCTGATTCTGCGCCATACCATGAAGCAATGCCCTTCTCGCTATAACCAACTGCGGAAGGCATCGGGTAGTATGTTTTACCTCGAACTTTGTAGGGCCTGTTGTATGGTGCATTTTGATGGGAACGGGATACTGATGGTGTGGGAGTTTTTACGGGAGCAGAGCAGCCACTGAATAAGATGGGGATCAGTAATACTAATATTCCGCTACAGTTTAAAAGGAGTAACTTACTGGATTTTTGCAATACCACAAACTTGGTTGCAAATAAGTTACAAACTGATTTTGCTTTAAAGAATTTGATTCTTGATCTTATCATCATCTTTATCAAATTGTGCCAGTTGTCAAATAGCGCCTTCATTCAGATTGAACGTAAAGAGATTAACTTTATGTCAGATTTTAAATATTGTTTCAAATTTTTAAAATGGTCAGAAGCGCGATACTGTGTAATAAGGAGCACTTACTATCATAACAATCGTTTCTCAATTGGCAAAATTTCATATGCATAATAGCGGTTCATATCTGGACATACGGCGCTTCATTACTCATTTGAAAGGCACATTGCAGTCGGAAATGATTTCACCTTGCAACCAGGCAATTTGGATCAAATAACGCTACAATAACCGGATTTATTTGATAAACATTCTTTGGATAGTATATGGATGCTGAACAACTTAATACCCTGACTCATCAGTTGGATGATCTTGATGACCGAGAAAAGGCATTACGGAGGTATCTTTGACTTTGATAGCAAGAAGTTACGTCTGACTGAAGTCACACGGCAGGCAGAAGATCCGTCTATCTGGAACGATGCCCAGCGCGTCCAGGAGTTGGGGCGTGAAAAAAAGACGCTAGAAAGTGTAGTGTTGGCACTCGAGACGATCGGGCGGCAATTGCAGGATGCCAATGAGCTGTTGCAGATTGCGAAAGAAGAAAATGATGAAGCAACCTTACAAAGCATCGTTTCCGACGTAATACAGATCGAGGAAACGGTAGCGGCTATGGAATTCCGCCGCATGTTTGCAAATCCGATGGACCCCAGTAATTGTTTTGTCAATATTCAATCAGGTTCGGGGGGAACTGAGGCACAGGATTGGGCATCCATGCTGGAGCGAATGTATTTGCGCTATTGCGAGCGCCGTGGTTTTGACGTGGAAGTGTTGGAAGAGTCTGCGGGCGATACCGCAGGCATTAAAAGTGCCACGCTCAAAGTAAGCGGTGAATATGCCTATGGTTATCTACGAACTGAAACAGGGGTGCATCGCCTCGTGCGTAAATCGCCGTTCGATTCGGGTAACCGCCGGCATACCTCTTTCGCCAGCGTGTTCGTTTACCCGGAAGTGGATGATAGTATCGACATCGATATCAATCCCGCCGATTTGCGTATTGATACTTTCCGCGCTTCCGGGGCAGGTGGTCAGCATATCAATAAGACCGATTCAGCGGTGCGGATTACGCACCTTCCTACCAATATCGTGGTGCAATGTCAAAGTGGTCGCTCGCAACATCGGAATAAAGCCGATGCCATGGCCATGCTGAAATCGCGTCTTTATGAGGCAGAACTGCGCAAGCGTAATGAAACCAAGCAAGCAGTAGAGGATGCCAAGACCGATATTGCCTGGGGTTATCAGATTCGTTCTTATGTACTGGACCAATCCCGTATCAAGGATTTACGGACCAATGTTGAAATCGGCAATACTCAAGCAGTACTCGATGGCGATCTGGATGAATTCATTGAGGCCAGTCTGAAGCAAGGAGTCGAGATTTGAGGCGCAACTCAGCTTTTCGCCCGAGCCAATAATTCGCAAGCGCTTGTTCGATTGCAGAGTGAGAGCCACTTCAAACCTTGCTGAATCAGACGCATCAGCAGGCAGTCCTAGCGCAGGATATAGCTGATCTGGAAGACTATGGTTTACTCGATTATTCCCTTTTGCCTGATCTTGCTGCTTCCCTGTTAAGCGTATTGCCTGCGAGGCCTGCTTTCTTTCAGCAGGGCGATTTTCGTGTCACGTACGAAAAAGTGATGAAGCGGGTCATCAAACAAGTCCGCCTTGCGCTTAAAACGGCAGCATCATCGGATGATAGCCGCTCAATAATCACTACCCCAGCAGATAAACCGCATGTTGTGCTTGATAGTACCTATCAGCCTGTCGTTGCCGGATTAGCGGTGCAGGTGCGCTGGATGGACTGGGTATCTGCGCTGCAGCAGCTTGCCGAGGCTGATTTGCCCGATCTCCAGCCGGAAGTTGCGGCTTTATATCATGTCCGTATGGCGAGCCTGCATTTATTGGCACAAGGTGCGGTCTTGCCGCAAGTATTCCGAGCGGGCAAATTGGAAACAGCAGAAATAGGCTTGCGTTGGTTACCTGCGATGCTGGATGAGATTGTCAAAGACTTGATCAATCGACTGGCAGCACTTTTGCCAACCGGATTGCTGGCTTATCGCAGCGGCAAAAAAGAAACCCGTCTCTCCGGCGAAGTACAAGCCATTGCATTATGCAGCTTATTTCTCAGTGAGTTTACTCATGTTTGGGGAGAGGTTCACAACGAGAAAGCGTATGGCAACAAACTGCTTGATCTCTTTTTTGGTCGTAGTCATGCCCGCTTCGATGGGCCAGGCGAGGGCGAAGTAGCTTCTGGTGTGCAGTTGTGGTTATCGCGCTTTCATATTGGCCAGCAAGCTTATGTGCCGGTATTGCAGTTTGAAGATAACGGTGCAGGGTTCAGCTTATCGCTGGGTGTAGTCGCGCGCGACCACCCCTTGCAAGAACCCGTACCACTTGCCTCTTTGCTGACATAACGCCTGGCAGACAAATCGCTATGGTGTGTTGCAAACGGTATCATTGCTCGCAGAATTTTTTCCTGCCTTCAACCCCTATATCAGTGCGGGCGCTACTGCTCCGATTACGCTGAGCACTGAAGCGCTCCCTGCCTTTCTGTTCGATACGTTGCCGATTATCCGGTTACTTGGGATACGCGCATTGCTTCCCAAGGCGCTCGACCATATCCTGCGGCCCCGGTTATCGATGAAGCTATCCGGTAAGAATACCGGCAGTACTGGCTTTCTCAATGCGAATGATATTTTTGGTTTTGACTGGACGGTGGCGATTGGCCCCACTCAACTTACTCGGGCTGAGTTTGAGGAATTGGTCAAAGATGCCCATGGCATCGTGTGCTTCAAGGGCGAATATGTCTATCTCGAGCCTGCCGACATTAAACGGTTACGCCTGCAACTGGAAAAACCGCCCCCCATCACCCCGGCTGAACTGCTGCGCATCGCATTGAGCGAGGAATATTCCGGCACACCCGTCACCCTCGACCCAACTGCACGGGATATTATTTGCAAGCTCACTGAAATCGGCAGTGTACCGCTGCCCCGCGCACTCAATGCAACCTTGCGACCGTATCAGGAACGCGGCTATGCCTGGCTGTATCGCAATATTCTGGCCGGATTTGGCAGCGTCATTGCCGATGACATGGGATTGGGCAAGATGCTACAGGTGATTGTCACTTTGCTGAAGCTCAAGGAGGAAGGCAGCCTGAATGAGGCAAGAGAGCTGGTGATTGTGCCCACCAGTTTGCTTACCAACTGGAGCAAAGAGATTGCACGTTTTGCACCGACTATGAGGGTAGCTATTTTTCACGGTGCGGAGCGTGTGCTGGCATATGAAGGCGCGGATGTGCTGCTGACCACCTACGGCATGGTACGTACTGATCTGGCCAAGCTTAAGAAACTCCCCTGGCGCATCGTCATTGCTGATGAAGCTCAGAACATCAAAAATGCTGCTGCGGCACAAACCAAGGCTGTTAAATCCATCCCTGCGTCTGCTTTCGTTGCCTTGACGGGCACACCAGTTGAAAACCGGCTAACCGAATACTGGAGCATCATGGATTTTGCCAATCGCGGCTTTCTGGGTAATCTCACTCATTTCACCAAAGAGTTTGCCGTACCGATACAAAATCACCATGATCAACACGTGGCGCAGCGTTTCAAGCGCATCACCAGTCTATTCTTGCTGCGGCGACTTAAATCAGACAAAAACATTATCAGCGACCTGCCGGACAAGATCGAGCAGAATCAATACTGTGAGTTAACGAAGAAACAGGCAGCCTTGTATGAATCCGTCGTGCGGGAAGCCTTGCAAGTCATCAACGGCGAATCGGATACTTTCAAGCGCGAAGGATTGATTTTGCAAATGATCCTGGCTTTGAAGCAAATCTGTAATCATCCGCTGCAGTATCTCAAGCAGGGAGATAACGACGCAAACTTGTCCGGCAAAGCGGAACGGTTTCTCGACCTGCTTGAACCCATTCTGGCGGCCCATGAAAAAGTACTGGTATTACACAATTTCGTGAAGCAGGAGATTTACTGGCGGCATGGATCAGAGCACGGTTCGGACGCGAGCCTCAATTCTTGCACGGCGGTATCGCACGGAAATCACGCGATACCATGGTGGAGCGCTTTCAAAATGACCGCACCGAACGCATCTTTCTGCTGTCATTAAAGGCGGGTGGTACCGGCCTTAACCTGACAGCGGCTAATAATGTCATTCATTTCGATTTGTGGTGGAATCCTGCAGTCGAGGCACAAGCAACCGACCGGGCCTACCGGATTGGTCAGCAACATAATGTACAGGTACACCGCCTGATCACCCGTGCCACGTTCGAGGAACGCATCAACGATATGATTCAATCCAAACGCAATCTAGCTGAGCTAACTGTCGAAGTCGGAGAAAAATGGATCGGCCATCTGAGCAATGCAGAACTCAAAGATGTGTTTAGTTTGAGGTAAAAAATTATTTTGTTTTTTGAACCTGAGAGGGTTTGATAAGATGGCAGCTAAATTGGTCAATTAGTGGGAACATTCCCTGAAACAGAATATCCCTGTCGTGCCGATTCTTGTGGAGGGCGGCGAAATGCCGCTAGTCGAAAAGCTATCTGATGATTGGGTGCAATCTCAATAATCTTATGAATATTTTGCGGGAATTCCCTAGATCTATCTCCCATTGTTCCTAAGCAATCACTGGCCAATCAAACTGCGAATGCTCTCACCGGTAAGTAGTACGCCTACGGCGAGTGCGCTGAAGTAGATGATCGTAGCGACGTTCATCAAGTAACCCATGACGATGAAGAGTCCGTCGCGCTCCAACATTCCAACTGCGAGGAAGAGAATTGCTATTGCCGGTAGCGTATTCGAGAACGGGACAAGGCCGAGTGGGAAGATGAGCAGGATACCGCCGAAGGTCAGGGCTGCGCCGTTGAAAAAATTGATGGCGGCGCTGCCAGACAATACGAGCCAGCGTGGCCTGATCAAGTGCTCGATGCGTTCAATGATGCTGGCGCCACGCCGGAAGACATCTTTCAGGTAGTCAGTCGATAGTGGCCGATCAAGAATCTGGCGGGGCAGCAACGGCAATCGATTGAAAGTCACGCCCGCGCCGATGAGGATAATCGTCAGGCCGAACACGGTGCTGACGCCAGGAATGGAAACGGGCAGGAGGAAAGGCAGGCTAAGGAAGATGCAGAGCAGGAGCAATCCCTGTTCGCCAATCAGTTCAAGCAAATCCCGCAACATAACTGATTCACCTGGCAGCGAATCCGCCACGCTTACCAGCGTAGCTGAAAGCTTTCGGCTCGGATCATGTGTTTCGACTTGAGTCATGGAGGGGAGTATTTGTGCCAGTATGGCTTTTTAGATCTCAATAATCCGTCAGCGATAGATTTCTGGGTATCGATGAATTAAGGCTACGCCTCCAAAATGACATAGATATTACGTCAAAAATGAGATCCCTTACAGTAATACTCATGCTCTCCTCTTTGTTTTATGGAATTGAATCAATTCAGTCTGCATCATAACAAACTTTGTTAGATCGACAAATAAGTATGATGAATTGATCCATGAGAAACAAGCCAGTGTGAACGGTAAAGTCTTTACTGGAGCGATCTATCCTCTCATTAATAAAACATAGCATCAGAAATTTCTCCTACTTCTTTTCCTTGGCACGTGCCAGTGCCAGTGCAAATGTGCTGACTGGTTCAGGTTTACGGGAGGTCTTTTGTTGCGAGTCACGCGATTGCCGTTTGCGCGTTTCCTGGAATCGGGTATTGCGCGTATCAGCGTCAGCGGAGGAAGTGTCCGTCTTATCGTCCAGGCGCATGGTCAGGCTGATACGCTGCCTGGCTGCATCGACTTCCAGCACTTTGATCTTGACAATTTGGCCAGGTTTGACAACTTGATGGGGATCCTTGACGAATTTGTTTGCCAGGGCTGAGACGTGTACGAGGCCATCCTGATGCACACCGATATCGACGAAGGCGCCAAAGGCGGCCACGTTGGTGACGACACCTTCGAGGACCATGCCGGGTTGCAGGTCTGCAAGTGTTTCGATGCCTTCCTGAAAGACGGCTGTTTTGAATTCCGGCCGTGGATCGCGTCCGGGTTTTTCCAATTCTGTGAGGATATCCTGAACGGTCGGCAGGCCAAAGGTATCATCGGTAAATTCGTTGGGGGAGAGACCTTTCAATATTTCCGGCCGGCCCATGACGTGTTCGATGCCTTTTTTCAAACGTGTGAGAATGCGTTCGACCACAGGATAGGCTTCCGGGTGAACGGCTGATCGATCCAGTGGATTATCACCATCGCTGATGCGTAAAAAGCCTGCTGCTTGTTCAAAGGTTTTTTCGCCGACGCGTGGCACTTTGCGGATCGTTTGTCGATTCAGGAAGGGGCCATGGTTGTCGCGATATTCCACAATGTTTTGTGCCAGTACGCGGTTTAAACCGGAAACCTGCGCCAGCAAGGGCGCCGATGCGGTGTTGACATCGACACCGACTGCATTGACACAGTCCTCCACGGTGGCATCGAGCGAGCGCGCCAAGATACGCTGGTTGACATCGTGTTGATATTGGCCGACACCAATCGATTTCGGTTCGATTTTGACGAGTTCAGCCAGCGGGTCCTGCAAACGCCTGGCAATGGACACGGCGCCGCGCAGACTCACATCTAGATCGGGAAATTCGGCTGCAGCAAAGGCTGAAGCGGAATAGACCGAAGCACCGGCTTCGCTCACGACGATTTTGGCAACTTTAAGTTCCGGCTTTTGTTCTGCTATCAGCTTGATGACCTCAGCAGCTAATTTATCCGTTTCACGGCTGGCGGTGCCATTACCGATCGAAATCAATTCAACATTATGCCGGATCACTATTTGTGCGAGGATTGCGAGTGATTCTTGCCAGTCGTTGCGTGGTTGATGCGGGTAGATGGTACCGGTTTCCAACAGTTTTCCGGTTGCATCGACGACCGCTACTTTGCAGCCGGTACGGTAACCCGGATCGAGGCCGAGCACCGCCTTGGGACCGGCTGGGGCGGCGAGCAGTAATTCACGCAGGTTGCGGCTGAAAATTTTGATTGCCTCTGCTTCGGCTGCTTCGCGCAATTGCAACAGCAGTTCCGTGCTCAAATGCAGGTGTGTCTTGACGCGCCAGGTCCATTGGCAAACATCCAGAAGCCATTTGTCTGCGCTGCGTCCCAGATTTTTAATGTCGAAATGAGCGGCGATCATAGCCACGCAAGGGTGTGGCACGATGGCTTCTGACGCCTCGTCCAAACCGAGGTCAATTTTGAGTACTCCTAGGGCGCGTCCTCGGAACAGTGCTAGCGCGCGATGCGAAGGGATCGAGCGAATGGGCTCTGAATAAGCGTAGTAATCGCGAAATTTTTCTTCTTCTGCCGTCTCCTTGCCGGCGATGACAGTGGAAGTCAGGATTCCTTCATGCCAAAGCTTGGTTCGGAGAGCGGCGAGTAAGTCAGCTGTTTCGGCAAAATGTTCAGCCAGAATGTCGCGTGCGCCTTCGAGTGCAGTTTTGACATCGGGTACGTTGATTGCTTCCACGCCCTCAGCGGCTGGCTGCACTTTGATATATTTGGCAGCTTCCTGCTCAGGAATCAGAGTGGGATTGTGTAGTAGCGCATCAGCCAAAGGCTCCAGTCCTGCCTCGCGTGCAATCTGCGCTCGGGTGCGGCGTTTTGGCTTGTAGGGGAGATAAATATCTTCCAGAAGCTGCTTCGTTGCTGCTTGTTCGATTGCCTGGCGCAATTCGTCTGTTAGCTTGCCTTGTTCCTCGATCGAAGCCAGGATTGTCTGGCGGCGTTCTTCCAGTTCGCGCAGATACTGCAGACGCTCTTCAATAGAGCGTAGTTGTGTGTCATCCAGGTTTTGGGTAGCTTCCTTGCGATAACGCGCGATGAAGGGCACAGTTGCGCCACTATCGAGCAGGTTGACTGCTGCTGCTATTTGCGAAGATGCAACGTTAAGTTCTGTTGCAATGAGCTGGATAATTTTCTGTTGTGTTGCGTCTGGAATCAATGGTGTTGTTAAAGAAGTCATATATTCTGCGTGTGGTATTTCCTGATAACAGGGCGTAATCAATGATCCTCTGCCCGATCCGGTCCTCTAGGTGCTTTTTTATCAGGTCAAGGAGAAAGCTTTAGCTATTTAGAACTGGAATCTGATTGATAAAAGTTCATTAGGATAGGCTTTATACCATTTCAGCAGGTGCTTTTCCACTAGGAATGAAATGGATTTTCAAGTAGCAAAGGCCATGAATTGTGAATAATGATGCAAACATGCGCTCTCCGCAATTAACCAATGCTGTAGAGCATAACCGATTAACAGACGGTTGAAAGGCTGTCTGCGTTACTGTTGCAATATTAAAAATGGATGCGCATTCATCATACATAACACCGCTTTTTCGCCTGTTTTACCTTGCATTAACTGTTTCAGATAGATTTTTCAACCTCCTGCCAAAGCTTAATAATTGTGTCATCAAGCTGATTTAGCATTCACAAACAACTGTTTGGGGCAGTTGTTTTATGTCAGTAAAAGTAGTAGCTGTGACAAATTGCCGTGCGGCAATTTGTCACATTCCAAGACTGTTTTTTTCTCTCTACAATGCAATTTATGTGGTTGATTATTACGGGAACATCGTAATGATTGCAATCACCATCAAGGAGGCAGATATGTTTTTTAAATTCACCGGAAGTAGTTTGTATCAAATGCTGCTAAATAAGCTTGACAACTCTACCAGAATTAGAAAGCAAGCGACATCTCATAGAGATGCGAGCAAAAGGGTTGCTGTAGATAAACAAATGCCGCTCCAAGATGCGGTATGGCATCGAAGCAAATCGGCAAGGTATCTGCAAAATCAATCAATGCTGAAAAGTGAGGTAACCGCTACCTGATTTCTCACCGTTGAATAGAGAGCATTCATTTATGTGAAAGGAGTATGGAAAGCAGGTGACGTTTTGACGTGCTGACATAAAAACTTATGAAAATCCCCAAAAGAATTGAACCGCTGGTTGAGGAAGGTCTTGTTGATTCGGTTATTGGTCAACTGATGAATGGCAAGGAGGCAATGGTATATGTGGTACGTTGTGGAAGCGATATTCGTTGCGCCAAAGTATACAAGGAAACTAGTAAGCGTAATTTTCGCCACAATGTGAGTTATACAGAAGGAAGGCAGATTAGAGGTAGCCGAGGGGCGCGAGCCATTCGAAGAAGAAGTTACTTTGGCCGTCTGGCGCAGAAAGAAGCATGGCAAAGCACAGAAGTGGATACGATGTCACGTCTGGCTACAGTAGGTGTGCGGACGCCAAAGTGTTATAACTTCTTTGAAGGCGTATTGTTAATGGAACTAATTACTGACAGCAATGGCCATGTTGCGCCCAGATTGAATGATGTAATATTGACTGCTGATCTGGCGAGAACATACCATAATTTTTTAATTAGGCAAATTGTCCGTATGCTTTGTTATGGCGTCATTCACGGCGATTTATCCGAATATAATGTCTTAATTGGTGCGCATGGCCTAGTCATGATCGATTTTCCTCAGGCAATTTTTGCTGCAAGTAATAACAGTGCAGCGAGAATGCTTAAACGAGATGTTGATAATGTGACTGCTTATTTAAGTCGTTTTGCTCCGGAACTTGCTCGTACTGATTATGGTTCTGAGATTTGGTCGCTTTATCAACGTGGAAAATTGCATTTAGAGGTTAATTTGACAGGAAACGTTGAAGAGAAGATCAAACCGGCCAATGTGGATAGTGTTTTGAGCACCATCAATGCTGTGTTAAGAAAGGAACTGGCTTGGCAACGTTACAAGCAGGAACGCTGGACAGGGCGTCAATTGCAATATTAGCACGCGGAATTAGCTTTCTGGTTAAGCGATCAGCTACGGTTTCTAGGATTATAATTTGACGCTATGATCATTAATCGCTATTATAGGCGGTTCTGGCGCGGGGTGGAGCAGTCTGGCAGCTCGTCGGGCTCATAACCCGAAGGTCGTAGGTTCAAATCCTGCCCCCGCAACCACCGTTATCTTACTCAAGGCGGCTAGTCCGCCTTGATTTATTTCTGCCCACAGCTCTCCATCTTTTGGCTGTAATTCAATTTCTCCCACGATAGCTTTGATTGCTTCACGTGCTGAGATTACATCTTGGATATGTTCCAGTTTTTGCACGAGGCTTCGATAGATTTCTCTGGCACGCGGGAGTATTTGCGTAGGTTGCCAGGCTTGAATTTCTTTGAGCTTTTGTTGTGCAGATGCTAGCTTGGCTTCGGCATACTCCAGAGCCTGTTTAGTGCTAGGGGTAATGATGCCCTGGCGGATAGCCTGCATGATGTTATCGATTTCAGCTTGAGCTTTGGCGATTTCCTGTTTTGCCTGGCGTGGGTCTGGGTGTTGATCTTTAAGTATTCCCCTGACCTCTTCTTCAAATAGCCGGTAAGCTTTCTCTGAGAGCAGTTCTGATTTGATGCCAGCAAGCAGCTTGGTTTCCAGTATGGTCCTGGCTACTTTGATGCGATTCGAGCAGGCGGCATCGCCCCGGTCTTTGTTGGTGGCGCAGCCGTAGCGGTAGCGGTCAACGATGACATAGGCGCCTTCGCATTGCCCGCA
>NZ_JAGFJM010000082.1 GCF_024102715.1 Nitrosomonas communis | reverse complement strand
GCCATTGACAACCTGTTTTCAAAACATAAAGGATCGCATTTACCACACGACGCATACTCAACTCTCGTGGCCTTCCTACTGTCGATACCGGCAGGTGGGGCTTTAAGTAGTGCCACGCTCCATTGCTTAGGTCACTCGGATAACGCTTCCTACACTTTTTGTTGATTCATGATACCGCCTGTTTATAGAAAATTCCTTACATTAACGCTAGGATTCAGAATTTCCAAACAGTTTCTCAATCAGAAGAACCAGATGACGAACGTTATTATGGTGAGTGGGAAGAGGCTTTTGTAGGTTCTCAAAGAGAATTTTTCTCAGGTGAAGTTAAATTGTTGGAACAGATAATTTCTCTAGCACGAAACTTGCTAACTGCAGATCGAAAAATTCGTTCCTTTGTGGATGGACTAGTCGATCAAGTGTTGAATGCCAACCCTTCTGGAAAGATTCTAATCTTCAGTGAATATCGAGCAACCCAAGAGTATATTGCAAATGCTTTAAGAGATCGTTTTGGTCAAAATTCCGTTGCATTGATTCACGGTAGCATGAGTCATGAACAAAGAGCCTTATCTATCAGTCACTTCGAAACTACTGGTCAATTTCTTATTTCTACCGAGGCTGGCGGAGAAGGAATCAATCTGCAGCGCAACTGCCATATTATGGTAAATTTTGATCTTCCGTGGAACCCGATGCGATTAGTGCAGCGAGTGGGGCGGTTATATCGCTACGGTCAAAAGCGTAAGGTGATTGTGTTCAATATACATACACCGCAAACGTTAGATACTGATATTATCCAGATGCTCTACACTAGGATTGGCCAAGTAGTAAAAGATATGGCTGCGCTGGGTGGTGAATACCACTCAGGATTAGAAGACGAAATTATGGGTGAGCTTGCTGATTTGTTAGATGTAGAAAACATTTTAGAGTCTGCGACAGAAGTAGGTATTGTGCGAACAGAAGAGCGCATCAATGAAGCCCTTGAAAAGGCACGTGAATCAGTGGCCAAGCAAAGAGAGCTTTTTGAACACTTCAGTGGTTTCAATCCTGAAGAAACTAAGGGTGAGTTCAAACTTAATCGTAATCATGTAAAAGCTTTTGTGCTTGGTATGTGTAACCAACTCGGTATTGAAGTAGTTGAAGAAACACACAAAGGCGCAGTGTTTCAACTTAAGTTCCCGGATGAATTGCGTGAAAGACTAGGATTAAAAGTTACTTATCTAAAAGTAACTTTTGAGCATGAACATGCCAACCAAGCTACAAAAGCCATAATGATGGATTTTGAAACAACTTTCTTTCGCTTTCTCGTTCAAGAAGCCAAGAATTTGCAGTTTGATGGCTTATTGGCAAGCATTAATGGCCTCCAGGGCGAAGCATTGTTCACGGCAATGTTACGTTGGCAAAATGACCAAGGCCGCCGTATGCGACAGGAATTTACAGCAACTTTAGTTAACTCTGCTGGACAAGTAGCAATAAATACATCTGCAATGAGCGATTGGCTATTACAGCCTGCGCTTGATGAAGATAAAATTGGTAGCAAGGATATCGCTAAAAAATTACTACAGACAGCAGTTGCTGCTATGGAAATGCGATTGGCCAAAGTTGCGAATGATGATTTGCACCCGGAAAATCGACAGCTGATAAATAGTGCCTGGATAAATACGGAACAAGTTTGTCAAAGTAACCCACAGATGGTTATTACCTAATAATCAAACAAGTAGAACCTATACTGTTTTAAGAGCCATTGGGGGGTCAAGCCATTGGGGTCACCCATTAGCCGTCCTAAGTCAAGAGCACGAACAAAATACTCGCCATTCGGCGATAAAATAACAATCAATAACGCCATTGCTGAACATTATTGCTGAAATTCTTCGCACCCTTTGCTTCAAATTATGGTGATGTCATTAATCGCACCAGTCACCCATCAGGATCAAGTAAAGACAAACCAGCTGTGCCAGTTGTTTTCACCCTGGCAGCCAAGCTGCCCCAGAAGCATCTCAGTACTGTCTTGTATCCAAGTGTTTGGTCAAATCTGTGGTTACCTATTCAGGCCCCAACCTTTTCTGGCTTACAATCCAGGCGATTTCTTTCAACAAACTGTTAACAATGGCAAATGACCGGTGTCCAATCAGACCTGATGGTTTGATCTCCAACCCCTATAACTGGCTCAGCCGGTCATTGCCAACCCTAAACAAAACACCGTTCCACGGAAAATACTTCTCCAGTTTTAAGCATGTGATAACAGGCGCGCGCCAGTTTGTGTGCAATTGCTTTGATCGCAACGATACCGTTGCGTTTGGCTTTCTTCTTCTGATAAAACTTCTTCGCCGGTTCGTAATAACGCACGGCAAAGTTGGCTGCCTCGACATAGGCCCATGCCAGATAGCGGTTGCCGTTCTTGGTGTTGCCAACACCTTTCTTCTTGCCGTTGGATAAATGTGCGCTGCCCACGCAGCGGCAATATGAGACGTAATTACCTACACCAGCAAAACGATCGATATCACCCGTTTCAAGTAAAATCACGGTCGCCAGCACATCGCCGATGCCTGCTGTGCTTTTTAGCAGACGGTAACCTGGCTGATTGCGACAGTAGCACGCCAATTCCTGTTCGATGCAGTCAATCTGGCTTTGCAAAGCCTGCATGATGACCAGATTGGATTGCAGACCCACTATCTCGGCTGCGTGTAACGGCATCTGGGCGAGGTCATCCTGTGTGAGCCGTTTGTGATCGTATTGCTGCTTGCGCGGCTGCCCGTATAGCGCTGCATGACCGATTCGATCGATAGGATTTGCATGCTGCGTTGCTGCACCAGTTGCATGCGTTTGCGCGCCAGGTCACGCAGCGCCCGTTTGTCCTTGGGCATAATGTAACCTTCCGGCAGCAAACCCAATCGTAGCAAGTGCGCCAGATGTTTCGCATCCGATTCGTCACCACGATGTTTCAACCCTTCATATTGCTTGACCGCTGTGGTATTAACCAAATGGACGCGATAACCCCGTTCTTGCAATCCATCCACCAGCCAATACCAATTGAAGGTGGATTCAATGGCGATGCCGGATAATTCATCCTGATAAGCTGAGAGTGCTTCAAGTATCTCAGGCAAACTGTTAGCATGCCGCTGGCTATACACAACTCGGTCTTGTTGGTCGATGATCACGATAAAACTGTTGTTTGAATGCAGATCTATACCGCAAAATCTCATTTCGTCCTCCATTGATAAAGTTGGTTCGTATCTCTACTTTATCCGCTTCGGCTTCCGCCGAGGGGGAGGACGGCTAGATGATTATCAGGCCTTACATTTGACACAAATAAGTAAATATTTTGATGTAAGCGGCGAGATCGTGAGCCAAATACTCAAATGGGCTGAAAAGGAGATGGTGGAAATGACAAACGTAAGGCCCTAAGGTCTAAGGTACATTAGGGTAGTCGCAATTAGAATTATGCTTCTCTTCCTTGTCTTTGCTTATATTTTCGACTGCATTTTTCAAAAATCTAAGATGACCTTCATTATGCTGGTCGATCAAAAAAGATAGTGGACTATGAGCTTCAATTTTTTCAGGCGCGAAAATTGATTTACTTTTTTCAAATATATTTTCTATAAAATCATTGAGGGTTTTAGAGCCATTTTTCTCGACAGATTCCATAAATCGTTTCCGGTAATACTCATGAGGATCTATTTTGTCCGATTGTTTATAACATTTATTATCACTACCAACATAAATCAATTGACCAACCGGAACAAAATTGATGTTATTCGTTTTAACTTTTTCAATCCAATTTTTTATTTTCTCATTATTAGGTATGCTAAAAATACTCTCTAATAATGTGATATAGCGCACGTTTTTCAACATGAAATCATAAGTAACCTTTCCCAAAGGAAGGTGAGGTACTATGTCATATTGATATTCAAAACGCTGAAGTCTGTCAAGTTGGGATTTGTGGTCATTTTCTCCTTGCGCCGTAAAGAATCTTGCAGCTTCAAATGTATAAGTTTCAATCTGGCTGAAATCATTTTGATAATCGACAGTTGCGCCTGCTGCCAATGCTCCACCCTTGCTATGCCCGGTAAGGTATAGAGTTTTTCTGGAAGGGTTTTCGAGAAGAGACTTCCAGATTTCACTGTTCTTGATTTTCTCTGTTAAGGTCTTGAGGGATTGATCAAATCCATAATGTCTGCCATCTTTATACAATCCAACATTAGATACATCCTCTACACTAGTTAAAAGAAAGTTGTTCATCCAATCCTGTGGGGTCGGATTGGTTCCTCGAAAAGCGATAATTACGTCATTTCCAGTTTGCACCAGAATGGCAGCATTTATTTCTGTGTCGTTAGCGTTTTCTTTTTTCCCCGCCAAGTTCTTTGCTGCAACAATAGCAGTATTGACTGCTTTGTTAGCTGCAAGATTACTTTCTGATATAAAAACCTCTATTTTTTCATTAGGTAGATCTTTAAAAGCGGATAAAACTTCCTTTCCTTCTTTTCCTGAATTTCTAATTTCTTCGCTAAAGCAATCGTTTACTGACTTTTTATTTTCTTCAGTTGCATAAGAACATTTCGATGCTACTGCTAATCGGTATGCAGTATTAATATCAAAGTCGGCATAACCTGCGTTTGAAGACAATACGTAAAATGCAAAAAAAAAATAGTAAACAAATCATATCTTGATTTCATGGTATCTTCCCTTTAGTTGGCTAAATAAATAAGGTAATCCCCCGGCTATGCCGGGGGACTATTAAAGGTTTGACCGTGTGATAAGGTCACCCTGATTCTTTTAGCTTGATCAAGAGCTAGGAGAATCAAATGAGAGATTATCAGAGTTTGACGCATACGACATGGGACTGTAAGTATCATGTCGTATTTATTCCGAAAAGAAGGAAGAAAGTGATATTCGGAATGATACGAAAACACCTTGGAAAGGTATTGCGCGAATTAGCGGAGCAGAAAAACTGCGGATAGTAGAAGGACACCTGATGCCTGATCATGTGCACATGTGCATCAGTATTCCTCCGAAATACTCAGTATCTTACGTAGTAGGGTATATCAAAGGGAAAAGTACAATATCGATAGCGCGGAAGTTTATGGGGAAATCTAGTAGAGCCATTGGGGTCAGAGCCATTGGGGTCAGGCCTTACAATTGACATTACTATCCTAATATTTTAATCTCCAACAAATTTAAATTTACATAAGATGTACAGATGGCAAGACCTTTACGCATTGAATTTGTTGGGGCGCTGTATTATGTGACAGCACGCGGCAACGCACGGGAAGATATCTATATATGATGACATTGATCGTCAACAGTTTTTACTATTGCTACAGAACACGGTCAATCGTTATGACTGGTATTGTCATGCCTATTGTCTAATGGACAATCACTACCATTTATTAATTGAAACCAATTCTCCAACCCTGTCCAAGGGAATGAAGTATCTCAACGGCACTTACACGCAATATTTCAATCGGCAGCATCAGCGTGTTGGCCACGTGTTTCAAGGTCGTTTCAAAGCCATATTGATGCAGAAAGATGCCTATCTGCTGGAATTGGCGCGTTACATTGCCCTGAACCCGGTGCGGGCACAGATGGTGCGAAGTGCCAAGGAGTGGCGTTGGAGCAGTTATCGCGCAACGACCGGATATGAAGAAAACGCTGCCTGTTTAACTACTGAATGGATCCTCGCTGGATTTGACAAGAAAATGAGCGTCGCACAACAACGCTGTCGAAATTTTGTTAAAGCCGGTAAAGAACGACCCTCCCCCTGGCAATTGTTGAAGAACCAGATTTATTTGGGTGATGATGACTTTGTCAATGATATGCAACGTAAGCTCAATCCTGAACAATCACTCAAAGACATACCCAAAAAGCAAAAACAAGCCCCCGTCAAACCATTGAGCTACTTTGTTGATTGCTACAAGATCCGTAATGAAGGCATGGCTCAGGCGTATTTAAGTGGACACTATACGCTGGCTCAAGTAGGTGAGTATTATGGCGTGAGCTATGCTACCGTGAGCCGGGCTGTGAAGCAGGTGGAAAAAAGAAAGCAGGAATGTCAAATGTAAGGCCTGACCCTAAATATGAGAACGACGATTGGGGCTATTTATTGCTCATAAGAACAAAAATTCTTGATTATGGACCTAACCCTCGATGTGTGCATTACATATTAGAAACTGTTTGGAAACTCCTGTTTTAAGCTAGTCTCCTCAACATAATACGAATCATAGCGATGTAAACCCAAGTTTCGTCGGTACGCATGAGACGTTCGTAGCTTTTACTGAGTCGACGTGAAT
>NZ_JAGFJM010000081.1 GCF_024102715.1 Nitrosomonas communis | reverse complement strand
AAAACGCGCCGCCGCCTGCGCAATGGTAAGTCCTTCCTTCTTGCGAACGGACAAAACTTTGCAGCGAAATGATGATGGATAAGTCATCTATGAATTGTAATCAATTTATTTGAGCTTTGCTATACAGATAATTGCTGTTCAATCGCATGATAGTTTCTATGATAGACGTGTAGCTGATAAAGTTAGCGTAAGATTATGCATATTTCTTACATACGACTTAAGGATTGACCGAATATGCTGACCAAACACATTGATTATCAGGATGGTGAAACGCAGTTGGAAGGATATCTTGCCTACAATGAAACAAATACAAGCAAACCGGCCGTGCTGATCGCGCATGACTGGAGCGGACGGCGCGAATTTGCCTGCAAGGCGGCGGAAAGAGTGGCGGCAATGGGCTATGTAGGCTTTGCGCTGGATATGTACGGCAAAGGTATTTTTGGTCGCGATGGCGACACCGAAGGCAATGCTGCGCTCATGCACCCTTTCGCAAGCGATCGTGCCTTATTGCGACAAAGAATAAACGCGGCATTACACGCTGTGCGTAAACTGCCACAAGTTGACGCAGCAAAAGTCGCTGCCATGGGCTACTGCTTTGGCGGTATGTGCGTGCTGGAACTGGCTCGATCGGGTGCCGAAGTAAAAGGGGTAATCAGCATTCATGGCATCTTTGCGCCTGGTAATGTGGCCAACCAGAAAATGAACGCTAAAGTACTGTGTCTCCATGGCCATGATGATCCCATGGTGCCGCCAGAACAGGTGCTGGCTTTTGAGAAGGAAATGACTGAAGCGGGAGTAGACTGGCAGGTGCATGTCTACGGTGGCACCATGCATGCTTTTACCAATCCTGTTGCGAATAATCCCGTTTTTGGGACAGTCTATAACGAAGTGGCGGCAAAACGGGCTTATCAGTCGATCAGTAATTTTTTGGCGGAGATATTCCAGCTATAGCGAGAAAATTCTGCCTGAAGTCATCGCACCAAAAACATACGAGCCCGCCTGCTTAGCACATCTCTGTAAAAAGCCAATGGACACCGCCAGTCTCAACAGGCTGGCGGCTGACTGCACGGATCAATCGCGGCTTGCTGCAATAAGCGGGCTGGATTCCAGTGACGATCACTCCACCAAAAAATTACGCATCATCCCCATATCTTCGTGCTCCAGATTATGGCAGTGATAGAGGAAAAGGCCGGTATACTCCTGAAACGGCTTGATGATGGTCACTTCTTCGCCAGGCATAACCAGCACGGTATCTTTCCAGCCGTTATTGACAAAACCATCCTTGACAGTTTCGTAGCCGCTGCCATGCTGCTCTTTTATCAAGCGCGACAGAATTTGGAATTGTTGTCCATGCAGATGGATTGGGTGCGCCATCGACATCATCATCCCCATGCCGCCACCCCTCCTTCCTCCCCTGCCGCTCATATCCGCCGTATCTTCCATTCCTCTTCTTCCTCCTCCGCGCATACCATGGTCTTCCTGGAAAATCCGGATTTTCTGAATAGTATTGACGGGAATTTTTTCACTCTCTGCGGCGGCCAACAGCTCAAACGAGCGATGATTGAGTTCGGGCGACATATGCATCATGCTCAGGCCAATCCGGATCGGTTTATCCGGGTTCGCAACATCGCGGTCGAGCAGACGTTTAAAGCTGGCCAGCGTTGTCGGTAATTGAGGTGATTCGCTGGTCTTTTCAGCAATATGGAATTTAACCAGCGGGAATTTGCTGCCTTGCGCAAGTCCACCCCCCATCATGCCCATGCCACCGCCTCTTCTACCTTCTCCGCTCCTTCCGCCGCGCATTCCTCCACCCATATGCGGCATGACACCATGATAGTCGAGGCTATACAGCACGAGATCGGAGCCCAGCTCCCGGCCGCTGAAATCGACCCATAACTCGACCCGTTCAGCCGGGGCCAGCATGATGTACGGAAAGGTCTCAGGCTTTGCGAGCAATGCACCATCCGTGCCGATTGCGGTCAAAGGCGTGCCGTCCTCCCAGCCGAGCTTATAAATCCTCGAATTCGAACCATTCAGCACACGCAAACGATACGCGCGAGTTTTCACCGGTATGGTGCGATCAATCTGGCCGTTGATCAGGATAGTATCGCCCAGAAATCCCCTGATCCGTTCTTGCATGCCATGCTGCAGATAGCGCAATTGATTGTCAGCAGTGAAGCGTCGGTCCTGAATCACAAGCGGCAGATCGTATGCGCCGCCAGGCAATTCCAGTTTTTGTTCCTGCTCATCGCTAATGGTGATCAACCCTGCCAATCCCTGATAAACCTGGGTCGCGGTCATTTCATGGGTATGCGCGTGATACCAGTTGGTGCCGGCAGGATTCTTGACTTCAAACTCATACACATAACGTTCACCCCGATTAATTGCATACATCGGATGCCCATCCATTTTCTGCGGCACATGCATGCCGTGCCAATGCGCGACAGTTGGTTCAGGCAATTGGTTGTAAAAAATGATGCGAACTTTCTGCCCACGCACCAGATTCAGCGTGGGACCAAGGTAGCCTGGCAGTTCGCTTAAGGTAGCGGGAGAACCTTTAAGTAATTTGCCATGGTATTTGAACACCTTGGTGGTCGCACCCCGCTTGAGGGAAACCGTAGCCTCACGTGCAGTCAATTCGATTTCCACATCAGGCTTGAAAGTGCCGCTGGGCGCATTGCTCATTTTAGCTGCTTGTGCCAGCATAACGCCTGGCCACGCCGCAGCAGCCGCGCTGAATGCAGCAAACTGCAGAAATTGCCGTCTTTTGTCATCGAAGCGCGCCATCTCTGTCCCTCCGTATTAATTTACAATCAAAGCTCTCAGATCACATTAATCGGTATCTTGAAATAGGATACGCCATTATCTTCTGCCGGCGGCATTTGCCCTGCGCGCACATTGAGTTGCACGGAAGGCAGCATCAGCACCGGCATCTCCAGCGTCGCATCGCGTGCAGTGCGCATGGCGACAAAGTCATCTTCGCTGACACCGTCATGGACGTGAATATTATGCGCGCGTTCTTCTGCCACCGTGCTTTGCCACTGAGGAGCAGCACGATCCTTGGGTGGATAATCATGGCACATGAATAATCTCGTGGCGGGAGGAAAATCCAGTAATTTACGGATGGAACGATAAAGCTGACGCGCATCTCCCCCTGGAAAATCTGCGCGTGCGGTTCCTACATCCGGCATGAACAGGGTATCGCCGATAAATATTGCATCTTCAAATTGATAGGCCAAGTCGGCTGGGGTATGCCCCGACACTGCAATTGCCTTGCCAGTCAACTTTCCCACATTGAAAATTTCACCATCTGCCAGCAAACGATCGAATTGCGATCCATCTGCAGTAAACTGCGGCTCCAGATTGAACAGTTTCTTGAAAGTTTGCTGCACCTGCGGAATGTGACCGCCTATCGCCGTTTTTCCCCCCAGTTTGTCTTTGAGGTAGTGAGCAGAGGAAAGATGATCGGCATGAGCATGCGTTTCGAGCAACCAGCTCACGGTCAAGTGCTGCTCATTGACGAACGCAATTAATTTGTCGGCAGAAACTGTTTTCGTTCTGCCTGCCTTTGGATCGTAATCGAGCACGGGGTCAATGATGGCGCAGCTTCCGCCTGGCTCATCGTACACCACGTAGCTCACTGTCCCGGTCACAGGATCAAAGAATGCTTGAATGTTTGGCTGCATGACGCTCTCCTTTGCTAAGTCCGAATAAACACATTTATATTGACTATAATATATTTATTAACATAATATCAATTGTAATTATATGAAAAGATGAATTCAGGAGAAAGCGCATGACCATTGATTGGACCCATTTCACACCAGGGCTGGCACTGGCAGGCGGCATGGTGATTGGTATCGCCACCGCATTACTACTGTTGCTTGCCGGCCGGATCGCCGGCATTTCAGGCATTGTCGGCGGTTTGTTCAAGCTGCACAAAGGTGATATGGGATGGCGCATCGCCTTTATTACAGGACTCATCCTGGCGCCATGGTTATGGCAGCTATTCAATAAGTTGCCTCCTATCCAGATTGATACCAGTTACGCGGTGCTGGCCATTGCAGGACTGATCGTGGGTCTGGGCACACGTTATGGCTCTGGCTGCACCAGCGGGCACGGCGTATGCGGCCTGTCGCGCATGTCGCCGCGTTCCGCCGTTGCCACGCTCACATTTATGAGCACAGGTGTTGTCACGGTTTATCTCATCAGACATCTCCTGGGCTGATTACACTTCCAAGTAATCACCTATGATCACCATTCTCATTGCCTTACTCTCCGGCCTGGTTTTTGGCATCGGACTCATCCTTTCGCAGATGGCAAACCCGGCCAAAGTGCTGTCATTCCTTGATATCACCGGTTCGTGGGATCCTTCGCTGGCATTCGTCATGCTCGGCGCCATCAGCATCGGCATGCTTGCTTTCACTTTGGCGCGCCGCCGCGGTCAGACCTACCAAGGCTCACCCATCCAGCTACCTACTTCGCGCGTGATCGATAAACGCCTGGTGCTCGGCAGCCTGGCATTCGGTATCGGCTGGGGATTAGCAGGTATTTGCCCGGGCCCTGGGCTGGTGCTGGTTGGCACAGGCAGTCTGCACGGCATGGTGTTTGTTGCCGCCATGCTGCTCGGCATGGCCATCTTTGAGCTCCTGGAACGATACCGCGCACGGAAATGAGCCGTTGCGCACAGCAACAGCAAGTGTTTTTCGAAATTCAAACAAAAAATTGAATGCGTTTTTTATGCTAAGCAAGCCACTAATTATAAAAAAAACAGAACATCATGCTGATTTGGCTGACATGCTGTCAAATCGGGCAGCCGCCGCGCAAGCCTGTGCCTTGTTAAAAGCACTGGCTAACGAAGACCGTCTGCTTATTCTTTGCCAACTGGTACAAGGTGAAAAAAATGTAGGCGAACTGGAACAATCGCTCGCAATCCGTCAGCCGACTCTGTCACAGCAACTTACCGTGTTGCGCGAAGAAAAGCTGGTGCACACTGAGCGCAAAGGCAAATATATCTATTACCGCCTGGCCAGCCAGGAAGCATTACACATCATGCAAACGTTGTACCAGCTTTATTGCGCGGACAAGAGCCCGCAGCAGAGCAGTAATCATCTTGCATTAAAAAAGCCGGTCCCGGCAAAAGGAGGAAAAAATGAGCATTACCACGACCAAGCTAACTGAAAAACTGTCTGTGGCCGGTCAAATCAGCGTGGATGATCTGGCAGAAATCGCAGCAGCAGGCTATCAATCGATTATCTGCAATCGTCCTGATCATGAAGGCGGGGCAAGCCAGCCTGCCAGCGCTCAGCTAGAACAAGCAGCGCACGCGCTGAAAATCAACTTTGTTTATTTACCTATCGAGATTGGTAAAGTTTCCATAGAAAAGAGCGAAACATTTAATAAGCTCTTGGCAGAACTGCCGGGGCCAGTACTCGCTTTCTGCAATACCGGTAATCGGGCCAAAGCGCTATATGAACTAACCAAACAGCAAACAGAAAAGCCTGAACCGGAAAAACCCGAAAGGACGGAAGAATCGGTCACAGCCGCCTGCAGTTGGACAGAGGAGGCGCCTGAAACAATTCCCGTCCTGCACGCAACCGAAGATAAATCACTTGCTGTGACCGCTGCCTGCAATTGGGGCAATGCCTTCGATATCGTCGTGGTGGGCGGAGGAGCTGCGGGAATTGGTGTGACCGCCAGCCTGTTGCACCGCCGCCCTTCATTGCGCATCGCCATTATCGAACCAAGCGATAAGCATTATTATCAGCCAGCCTGGACACTGGTTGGCGGTGGCGCTTATGATATTGCGCAGACAGTCAGGAACACGGCAGACGTCATCCCGCCAAAAGCAGAGTGGATACCGGCAGCAGCAAGCGACTTCGATCCAGACAACAATCTGGTTCATCTGGCCGATGGCCGCACAATTGGTTACCGACAGTTGATCGTTTGTCCCGGCATACGCCTGGCATGGGAAAAGATTGAAGGTATCCAGCAAACACTGGGTAAAAATGGCGTCACCTCCAATTACCAATTCGAGCTGGCGCCTTATACCTGGACGTTGACGAAAAACCTCAAAAGTGGTAAGGCGTTGTTTACCCAGCCACCCATGCCGATCAAATGTGCCGGCGCACCGCAGAAAGCCATGTATCTGTCATGCGATTACTGGCTGCACCAGCGTGTGCTGGATAATATTGAAGTCGAATTCCATAACGCCGGAGCAGTGCTGTTTGGGGTCGCGGATTTTGTACCATCGCTGATGGAGTACGTAAAACGCTATCATGCCAAACTGGCATTCAACTCCAATCTGGTAAAAGTCGATGGCGCCAATAAAATCGCTACTTTTGAAATCAAGGACAGTGAAGGAAAGGTCTCACGGGTGGAAAAACCATTTGATCTGCTGCATGTCACGCCACCCCAGGTCGCGCCTGCTTTCCTGAGCAACAGCCCGCTGGCAGACGCCTCCGGTTTCTGTGAAGTCAATCCCAAGACCTTGCAGCATGTGCGTTACCCCAATATTTTCTCGCTGGGGGATGCCTGCTCCTCGCCCAACGCTAAAACCGCGGCCGCAGCCAGAAAGCAGATCGTCATCGTGGCCGAGAATCTGCTGGCAGCCAAAGAAGGCAGACAACTCCCTGATATTTATGATGGCTATGGCGCTTGCCCGCTTACCGTGGAGAATGGCAAGGTGATTCTGGCCGAATTCGGTTTTGGCGGCAAGCTGCTGCCGACTTTTCCGCTCGACCCGACCGTGCCACGGCGATTCAACTGGCTGCTCAAAGTCAAGGTATTCCCTTGGCTGTACTGGAACGGCATGCTGAAAGGCCGTGAATGGCTAACCCGCTCAACAGGTGTCAGCTAAGCCGCCCATGGAAACCAGCTTGATCAGCATTCTGCTGGGCTCATTCACCGGCATCGTGCTGGCACTGACCGGGGCAGGCGGCACCATCGTCGCAGTGCCGCTGCTCATGCTCAGCCTGCACCTGACAGTAGCAGAAGCTGCTCCTATCAGCCTACTTGCCGTCGGTTTGTCAGCGGCAATCGGCGCATTGCTGGCATTCAGGCAAAAAAGGGTCAGATACCGGGCAGCCGGTTTTATCGCACTGACAGGCGCACTGGTGTCTCCAGCGGGTGTATGGATTGCACAACGATTACCAGACACCGCGTTGACATTGCTGTTTGCTGGCGTGCTCGCCTACGCAGCCCAGCAAATGTTGCGCCAACGTCTGCATGAAAAGGACATAGACATGCATACCGCTGCGCCCTGTACTCTGGATGAGATCAGTGGGCGTCTGATCTGGACCGTACCATGTTTCAGCGCGCTAGCTTTTACAGGCACAACAGCAGGCTTCCTGTCAGGCTTACTGGGTGTAGGAGGTGGCTTCGTGATGGTGCCGGCGCTCAGAAAAATCACCAATCTTCCCATATGGTCCATCTTAGCCACATCGCTTGCCATCACTGCACTCATTGCTACCACAGGCGTTATTTCAGCAATACTGATTGGCGCCATGCAATGGTCGATCGCCATTCCCTTTTGCGCCGGAACTATCGCAGGCATGCTGCTCGGCAAAACAGTTGCCGATCGTTTCGCCGGGCCGGGATTACAGCGAGCTTTTGCTATCCTTGCTGGCTGTATCGCCATCGGCATGATTGCCAAGGTGGTCTGGACAGCCTTTCTTTAGCATCACAGGACAGATACATGAATACCTTAGCGCTATTCACAAGTAAATCGTTTTTCAAAGATGCCGCTCGGACTGAGCTTGCCGCGAACGATGCGCCTCTTGGCGTCGGCGCACCCTGCAAATTCAGACTACCTGCAACGCCATCAGAATGGGCAGGCGCTTGTCGGCAAACTCGCTTGCCTGGCGGGTAAGTTCAGCCAGATTTTCCTCGGCAGATTCTATGGTTTTACCTTCTTTGGTCAGCCGCTGGTTCAAGGCGGCCAGATATTGCCAGCTCAACTGCGCCCATTCAGCGGGCGATTTCTTTCCCTGACTGCGGGCCAGCAGGAACAGTTGCTGGAAACGATTGACCGTTATGGCGCCGCCGGTGAGGGGACTCGCCAGGTAAACAATGTCGTTACTGCCACGGCTCTTGTTCATCAAATGCAGGTTGAGTTTGTCAGTGCTGCGTCTGGCTTTTGCCGCCGCCGCATCTTCCTGCACCACGCCGACATCGCCCTTGCCGATCAGTATCATTGCCGCCTGCAAAACCTGGGCGAAGACGATGCTCTTGCCCTGCAGCGCCTGTTCGATCTGACCCAGCGTGCGCGGTTTATAATCAGCCAGCAGATCGAGAATCGGCACGTAGACACCTTCATTTAGCTTGGCCTCGCCCAGCGCGCCACTGGCTTTCAGTTCGACTGCGTCGCGCACATTCTGCAGCATGATGCGCTGGTTGCGCAGATGTTCGATACGCTCGATGGCATCATATTTGCGGGCGCCTTTAATCCAGTAATCCCGCCGGAACTGGGTATTGCACATGAAGTCGCGCGTCATTTCACGAAACATCGGGTCAGCAATGTCGCGCAGAAACTGCTGCTGCCCTTCTGATAGATTGACTGCATCGACATGATCGACATAATGCGCGGAACAGGCATAGCTCAGTTTGGCAGGCATCAGCCACTCTCTCATGCGGCTGAACGACATCGGATGCCAGTCGCGGTTAAAGTATTCGTGCGCCAGGTAGTTGCGGTTTTGCTCCTTCATTCTCTTGATGCGCTCGGCTACCTGCGGATTCACCCGGCCGTACAGCGGGTTGGTGGCAAGCATGCGCTCGGCAAAATCAAGCGCGGCGTCGATCCGGCTGCTGATACCCTGGCCGCTGGCACCCATGACCTCGGCGTGTTCTGTCAGCAGCTCGCGCATCGGCAGCATCGTTGTCCAGCCAGGCTGCGTGTTGTAGCTGATATAGAGCACGCCACCCACCTTCAGCCGGCGGTGGATAAAATCGGCAATGAGCGCGCGGTTCTCGTCTGAAATCCAGCTCCAGATGCCATGCAGGCCAATATAGTCAAAATCAGGTAAATCATTGCGGGTGCAAAACTCGGCAAACGCCTGGTCGAACAGATACGCCTGTGCGCCAGAAGCGGCAGCCATTTCCTGCGCAAATCCGGCCTGCGCGGGATTGAAGTCAGTGCCATACCAGCGCCTGCCTGAGGCCGCTGCGTGCATGCCTATGCTCATTCCCTGGCCAAAGCCCAATTCACAGGCTGTGTCAATTTCCGGGAAAACAATCCCGGCAGCCAGTAATGGCAGCCTGAGCCGTAACGGATTGAGTTCCGTATAGTAGCCATAAGTATAGCCAATGTCCGCCACGTAGCCGGCAGTCCAGTCAGTCATTATCATTCCTTTCGAAAAAATAGCAGTTTTCTTGCCAGGCAAACACTCATAAAAAAACCCCGCCCTTGTGCAAAGGACGGGGTTTGATTGACTGCTTCTCCGGCAAAATCAAGCTCGCCGGTCATCTCCCAAGAGATTAGAAGTTGATGTCGGTTTCCGACAGTGTTGCCACACCGGTCAGTTTAACCACCAGGTCATCCGCTGCAGTGAAGTTGCCATCTTTGTTGGCATCGACAAATGCGAAAGTACCGGCAGCGTTCACGCTGTAAGCGACACCGCGATCACCAGCTGCAGAATCAAACAAATCTGCGATACTGGTCAGATCGGTGGTTGCGTTGACTTTCGCAGTCACATTCACCACGCCACGCTGCGCGCCAGCAAAACCAAAGTTAGTGACATCCAGACGATCGTTGGTTGCACCTCCACCTACCTGGAAGTTGATCACTTCATCGAAGCCGGTGTCAATATCAAGGGTGATCTTGCCGTCCTTGGAGGTATCAGTAATTTGTGAATCGGTTGCATCTTTCAGCACGAAAGTATCACGCGCACGATCATGAGGAGTTACTAAATCTGCCAACAATCCATCCTCAAGTGTTACCACGTCCGCACCTTTGCCTGTATAAACAGTATCACCAAAGGCACTACCCGCATAAGTATCTATGCCCTCAGCGCCTGTGTAGCCAACGCTACCGGTTTGCGCCGAGAAATCGAGCGTGATATTGCCGGTTGAAGTGCTCGCATCAACCTTGTTTACAGCAAATATCCCTGAGCCGAGCAGATTAACAGAAGCATCGCCGGTGATGGTCAAGGTTTGAGCGACATCGCTAGCCAAAGCAGTAAACAGTATGTAATCGGAAGCAACAGCCGTTGCAGTGGCGCCACCGTCCAGCGTACCGACCTTGGCATCGATCGCGAGGTTCTCAACACCATCGGCCACAATCGTGTTAGTTCCGATGAAACCATTATTGACCAAGTTGTCCTTATTGCCATCATGCAGCGTCGCTGCCAGCGTGAAGGATTCATCCGTGCCGGCGAAATCCTTGCCAAGTACTGTGGTTGGAAAACCGAGGAAAAAACCATCATTAGCAGGGTCATTGGCTTGGTTCGCGATCGTCAGCGTGAAGGCATCAGGCGCATTGGCGAAAGTAAGCGGACCTACTGGCAAGCCATTGATGGCTTCGTCGATTTGCACGGTGGTAAAATTGTTCAGCGACACATCATAGCTGCCGGTACCACCCGAGACATCCAGCGTTTCGAAATTCGTGATGAATGCTGCATTGACCTCGGTCAGCGTAGCGCCATCGGTGATATTGATGATGTCACCAGTGCCGTCGCCGCCGTTTGCGCCTTTGTTGAAGCCAGCAAGCTGATTGCCTGCAAACAGCTTGTCGTCACCCGCGCCCAAGTCGATTGACGAATCACCGGTAACAAGCGTATCCATGTCAAATACATCCGCAGCGCTGCTGCCGGTCACCGTTACAGCCTTGGTGCTTTGGATATTTGCCTTGACGCCGCCGCTGTTGCCTTTTGCATCAAACGTGGCCAATTCACCGGTAAAGGAAGACAACGGGTTGAAATCAACCGACCCCGTGCCAGTCACTGTCACGCCAGTCGCTTTGGCGGCTGCCGCCATGTTCAGGATATTTTCACCAGTCGCCGCGACGCTCAGAGTAGTAAATGCATCAGCATCGCTGTCTACTAGAACATTGCTATTGTTGCTGGTCACATTGAGCGTAGTTCCTGTGGCATCCAGCAAATGCACTGTAGTCTCGGTCGGAGGTGTAAGTTTACCCACCGTATCCAGATTCAGATTCAAAGTCTCTGCAGTGGAGCCACCGAAAATAGCATTCTGTGTTTGATTCTTGACCGCCAGATTAGCGGCTGCGCCCAGGCCGCTCACCAGTCCTGCGCTCGTGCTGTCCGCAATCGTCACAGTATTAACGCCGCTGGCATTGGCCAGATTCAGATTGGCGGTAAAGAAGGCGGGAGGGGGAGGTGCGACGCCCACAAACTTCACATTGACGTTCTCGATGCTTTCGAGCGTTGGCGCTGTTACAAAGGGAGCTGGCACTGGCGGGTTAGTCACCGTGAAGAAATTGCTAAGGGTGGCATTGAGCGTATCAGTGCCCGCACCGCCATCCAGTACATCCACGTCTTGCAACGTATTGACCTGTATGCCGAGCAGACCATCTTCCAGGGACGCATTGAAAGTATCATTGCCTGTTGCGCCGGTCAGGGCGTCCTGATTGGTTGTCAGGGTGAAGGTATCGCCCACAACCTCACCAGGAGCAGCATAACCTCTGTCCGCCAGATATTGTAGCGCTTCTGCATCCGTAGCAGGCCCTGCCGCTGTAACACCGGTCAGAACAGCTTGCAGATCAGGCACATTGTCATCGGAATTGCTTACAGAATACTGTTCAGCAACGTTTACTTTGTTTTTGAATAAAGCCGATGTCGCTGCAAATGGCTCTCCTGGATTGCCGAGCAGAAAAGCGCCTGCAGCGATCAGGAGAGAGCTCACGCTCGCACCGGCTTCGAGACCATTAGCAAAAAAGGCTTCTGCCTGGGCATCTGGACTGTTAGGATCAGTATTGCCCGCTGTCAGGCCGAAGTTTTTCAGCAGCGCGGCTGAGATTTCCGTCGGGGTCACGGCGCCTTGCAGAATATCTCTTTGGAATTCAGTGGTTCCCACCAGGATATTCGCCAGTTCCGTAAGCGGCATACCCGCTTCAATAGCATTCGCAAATTCTCTTAAAAAAGTTGCGCCGGGCGGGGCATTGAATGTAGCCACTACAAGCGCAACAATCTGTTCCTTTTGAGTGTCAGAAATAGCCATAACGAGTGTTTCCTTTTAAATAGAGTTAAAAAAACTTCAGACAAAAAACCATATGCCACGAAATTGCTGAGATATAAAACAAATAATCCTTGCAAGCTGTTAAAAATCAGTTTTCGCGTTCCTGTTTACCTGATTGCACATTTCATGACAATGATAATGGTCTCGCCACCAGAAATCGCCACAGTTGACAAGTTTCACCGATTCTGCCTAAAAATCCCAGTGCATGCAAGCAATCAAACCTCTCCGGACGCGTCATGTTGCTTATTTACAACAATCCAAATCATGTCATGACATCACACATAATAAGCTGACGGTACGATTGCGAAAGAATAAAAAAAGCTCCTTTATATCATTTGATTCGGGTATTAGAAGATCAACTGGCGCTCCCTGCTTTCTCGTTCTACGACAAACGAACAACTCGTGGAAGGCGCTTCACTTCTTTGCCAGGCTTGTTATGGTCTTTATTGTGCATCCCAATGCCTGACAAACGAGTGATTTTTCTCACATTAATCGCTGGCTGCCCGCCAAAACAAAACTTCCGCGTTATTCTAACACCGATTGCTTTTCGTGAATATGACTTGTAAGTCAGTGGTGATTCTGTTACACCCGCTAAAAGTGATCGTACGGTTTATGGCTTTATAGGCTAATATCACGTTTTTTTGCTCGAGGAAGAGATCAGAAAATCATTATGAAAGCAGAAGACGTTGCCCAATACCTGCGGGAAAACCCGCAGTTCTTTGACCAATATGCTGAGGTGCTGGCTGATATCAGAATTCCACATCCCTATGATGGCCGGGCGATTTCGATCAGTGAACGCCAGATGACCGCGCTGCGGGAAAAAAACCGCCAACTGCAAGTAAAACTCCATGAGCTCATCAATAACGGCGAGCATAACGACATCATCAGCGAGAAAATGCATAGGCTGATGGTGGCGTTGATGGCGTTTAATTCGCTGGAAGACATGCTGCACGGCTTGAACGACAATCTGTGTGAAATTTTCGCCATTCCCCATGTAGCGTTACGTTTGTGGTTTTCGCACAATTCTAGCGGCGGCGGACAGCGCTCTGAATTCAAACCTATCAGCGAGTCATTGCGCGCCATCGTGGAAAATATGGCAAAACCCTACTGCGGGCCAAACCCTGCTGGCGATATCATTCAATGGTTTGGGCGTGATGCACAGCAACTACAATCGTTTTGCATGATCCCGCTGCGCAGGAAGCATACCATTGGCTTACTGGTGATGGGCAGCCCAGAATCGGAGCGCTTTCATCCCGATATGGGCACGCTTTATCTGGAGCGGTTAGGCGAGCTGATTGCAGGCGCACTGGCACGTTTTAAGAACCTGTAAACTAACTGCGTTGGCTGCGATATTCTTCGCCTTGTATCTGAAGGCGGCTGCGCCGACACATTGTTTTCACAGGCAATAAGCGACTGAATAGCTAGAAAACATACCCATGGATCACGCCCATTGCGACGAAAAACCAGCGCTGGTCAGCGCCTACCTCACCCACCTGACGCATGAGCGCAGACTGTCACCGCTGACCGGACAAAGTTATGCCCGCGATCTGGCGGCTTTGTTGCAGCTTTCTGAGAAAACACCGCTGAATCAGCTATGCGTGCACGATATCCGTCATTTCATCGCCAAACTTCATGGAGGCGGTCTTTCCGGCAAAAGCCTGGCGAGAATGCTATCAGCCTGGCGGGGTTTTTATCGCTATTTAATCCGCCATCACAACTACGTTGATAATCCCTGCAATGGCATACGGGTTCCAAAATCCCCGAGAAACTTGCCGCATGCGCTCTCTCCGGATGAAACCGCAAAGTTGATGGCGTTCGCTCACAACGATCCGCTAAGCGTGCGCGATCGCGCCATGTTTGAACTGTTTTACTCTTCTGGCCTGCGGCTGACAGAATTGACCCGGCTGAGACCAGAGGATATCCATTTTGCCGAAGGTACCGTGCGGGTTCAAGGAAAAGGCAGCAAGACGCGGATAGTACCGGTTGGCACTTATGCCTTGCAAGCACTGCAGGCATGGCTGAAGCAGCGGCAGGGCATGTTGCAACCAGGGGAACGCGCGCTCTTTCTGTCGCAGCGCGGCAACCAGATCAGTCCCCGGACAGTCGAATACCGCCTGCAAGCACGAGCCAGCCAGCAACAGCTCGATAATCATGTACACCCCCACGCCCTGCGCCATTCATTTGCTTCCCACCTGCTGCAATCCAGCGGGGATTTACGTGCCGTGCAGGAAATGCTGGGGCATGCCAGCATTAGCACCACTCAAGTCTATACACACCTGGATTTTCAACACCTTGCCAAGATTTACGATAGCGCTCACCCGCGCGCAAAGCGGAAAAAATAAGCTTGCCAGGCTGCTCCGGCAAAATGATAACCGACCGCGGTGAGGCTTGTATGGTATTAGGCCAAACGGTATTTCTGGCAGATCTTGGCCGCATCAATCAGAACGAAGCAGCATGATCCAGCACCACGCGGTACCTTGCTTTACCTGCTGCCAAATGCGCGATAGCGTCATTGACTTTATTGAGCGGAAAATGCTCGACCTGCGGCGCAATATGATGTCGTGCTGCAAAATCCAGCATGGCCGTCATCATGGCAGGCCCACCGGTAGGCGATCCCGAAACGCTTTTCTGCCCCATGATCAGCTCAAACGCGGGCACAGGTATCGGTTCCAGCACAGCGCCCACGATATGCATGCGGCCATTCGGCTTCAGCGTTTTGAGCAACAGCGGCCAGTCGAGCGGCACATTCACGGTAACCATGAGAAAATCGAGTGAATTGGCCACTTTGAGGATTTCTGCACTGTTACGGCTGGAAACGACACGATGCGCCCCAAATTGCCGGGTTTCTTCCGCCTTCGATAGATCCGAGGTAAACGCAGTGACTTCACAGCCCCAGGCACGGGCAAATTGCAGCGCAAGGTGACCAAGACCACCGATGCCAACAATACCGACCCGATCTGTCGGCTTCACACCATACATCAGCAGCGGCGCAAAAACGGTAATACCGCCGCACAGCAGCGGCCCGGCAGAAGACATTTCAAGCTTGCCGGGTAAAGGAATCGCCCACAGCCAGTGCGAGCGCACCCGTTCTGCAAAACCGCCATAATGGCCGATAATCGTCGGCGCTGCCTTCTGGCAAAGATTATGGCTACCTGTCAAGCATTCATGACAGTGCATGCAGCTATTGACATTCCAGCCTATGCCGACACGTTGCCCAATCTTCAATTCTTTGACATGCTCTCCCATCGCCACGATACGGCCCACCACTTCATGTCCCGGGACGACAGGATAGCGCGAGAGCCCCCAATCATTATTGAGAATGGACAGATCAGAATGGCAAAGACCGCAGTATTCGACGGCAATCTCAACTTCCTCCGGTGCCAGCGGGCCAGCATCATAAGTAAACGGTTCGATTTTCTGCCTTGCCCCATGGGCAGCCCATCCGCTGATATAAGTCATCACCCCCCCTTGCTTTCAGATAAGTATCGGTAAAAGTACGCTTGTTCATATTACTGTTATTTTTGGCGCTTGCAAAAATATTCCTCGCTGCGCCTGGATGAAGCAGTACTCAAGTGCGATCAACTAAAGGTAGTGAAAAGCAAGAAGCCCTGCTTACTTTACTGGCAAGCAGGGCTTCTTGTTATTTATTTGCGCTGCAGATCAGTTCGCAAATGGGAAGGTCCATTCCTGGGTCCAGTCATCGTCTGCATCTTTAAATGCACCGACATAATCGACCGTTGTGAAGAAGGCATCATTGACCGCCGTGCCAGCAAGCGTTAGCGGTGAGCCAAACGCAGGCAGGTAGCCGCTCAAGAGGGGGTCTTCCACTTTGTTGCCAGGCTGGGAGTTAAACCAGTCAGCGGTAGAAATCGTTGCGCCATTTGCTTCAGAGAAATTGTTTTCGCAACCATGTACGAAAGAATGGGCAATGGTCAATTCTCCAGGCGCGCTTGCAAGCGCCGAGGTTGCTTCACCATCGATAGTCAGACAATTTCTAAACTGCGTGAATACCGAATTCCAGATATTGACACCGGTACCGCGGCGCAACAATGCGCCAGAAGATTGCGACACAGGCGTGCCGATGAAAGTCATGTTCGACAATACAGGCTTGGAACGGGGAAGAAGGTTATTATTGGTGGGATTGTTATCAGCCTCAATACCATGGTCTCCGTCACTAGCCGATTGCTTGGCCAGTACGAATTGTGCTTTTCCTCTCCAACCAAGCCCCCAGTCAAGGCTGTCATCCTCAATATTGGTCAATACCAGGTGCTTCATGTTGACGGTTCCGCCAAACATTTCGATGCCATCATCCAGGCCAGCGTGCACCTGCACATAATCAATCAGCGTACCTGAGCCGACACTGTTCAATGTCAAACCATTCAGCTCTTCGTCAGGACGCACGGCAAATCCGGCAAACAGGATCTGCACATATTTCAGGACACCGCTGTTATCCGCATCATTATCACCGCCAGAAAACTCGGAGGTGATCGCTTCATTGGCCACTTCACAGACAGCGACATCCTGGTTACAGCCATTGATCCGTGCCAGGCCGGATAGCACCAGGCCGCCCCACTCGCCAGCGGCTTGTTGTGATGGGCCGCTAAACACGATCGGATTATCCGGCGTACCTTCCGCCATGATCTTGGAGCCGCGTCTGATCCACAGGAAATCCGCTCCCTGCTGACCAAAAATTTGCGTGCCTGGATTAATGGCAATGGTGGCATTATCGACTTTGTCACCACCGATGAAGACACCGCCCGACAAAATCCATTGAATATTCTTGGTAAGGGTAATATCTCTTCTGATCTCGCCGCTCAGAACGCAGCTTCCTGCGGTAGGACCGGGTGTCGAAAAATCCGGACATCCCTGGAATTGATTATTAACCAGTTGCTCCAAGGTGAATTTCATAGGACCGGCTCCTGGCACCAATCTCAGTTTGGCATAGAATTCATCCGCGCCCGCAGCCACAGACGAGATATGAACCGCTGAAGTGTCCGCATCAAAAACGTTGCGATCTGTTCCCTTGCCAGCAGAAATAGGTTGCGCATCGATCAGAACCAGTTCATTGCCGCTCACCAGTTGCAGTTTTGCGCTGAAAAACGATGATGCGCCCCCGCTGAGCACTTCCACGACCGGCAAATCGACCGTGTTATCTGTTGGATTATAGGTTGCTGTTGCTGCTTGTGTATTGAATGAAATTGCGCTGAGGACAGCGGCGGATATCGCTGTCAGCCGGGCATTCAAATCGCCAAATCTGAACATAAGTTAACTCCCTCATATTAAAAAATCTTGAAGGAAGCAGACTAGCAAGCCATTATGACGGCATTGTTACCGTTAAGTTACCGATTGATGACAATCCGGTTACTGTACCGCGCAGCTATCTTCGAATAATCGTCCACCAGCGTGCAATATTGAGTAATGTCATGAGTGAAGCGGAAACGTACGTCCAGGCCGCTGCCTTGAGTAATCTGCGGGCATGCGGCGCATCGCCTGGTTTGAGATAATTGCCACGCTCCAATAAAGGCAGCGCACGCGCAAAGCTTGCATTCATTTCCATCGGCAGGGTAAGCAAGTGCACCAAAGTTGCAGTGCCCAAGGTTAGCAATCCGCCCGCTAAAAATAACGCGCCGGCGATAGGCGCGCGCGCCAACACCATCACGAGCGGCGCCAGCATGAGGATAGCCGCGCCCAATTTTTCTGCTGGTGCGGCCAGCTGCACCAATCTGGTGCGCATTTTTAAAGGCAGATAACCATCCCGATCCTGCATGGCATGGCCAACTTCATGTGCCGCGACCGTAATCGCCGTAAGCGATCTGTCATTGAATTTATCCGGCGCAAGACGAACCACTTTTTCCAGCGGATCATAATGATCACCCAGCTTGGTCATCTCAACCCTGACCTGGGGCAAATTCGCCTGATCGAGCAAGGCACGGGCTAGCTCCGCACCCGTCCCTGCATAGCGATCGTGCGGCTGGCTATATTTCTCCATGATATATTTGACCCAATAGGAAGGCCCAGCAACCGCAGCCACTAAAAGAACGATCAAAATCAGATAAAACATGACGCTTTTCCAGATTATCAAAGAAGTAAATTAACTTGTGGTACGTTACATCAGATTCATCGTGGCAGCATCAGTTCAGATTAACAACCATCGTTTTTTTGCTTCAGCGCCTCACTTTGATTACACTTTACCTTTTACTGATTAAAACCAACACATGGAAAACGCAACCACGATACTAGAACAAGCGCATGAGCGCGCCGAGGAAATGGATCTGCCTTACAAAGGCGCCTTGCTGCCTACGGAGGCATATGCATTGTTACAGAAAATTCCCGACGCTAAGTTGATCGATGTTCGCTGTAGGGCTGAACTCGATTGGGTTGGCCGCATTCCTGGCGCAATCGAACTTGAGCTGAAAACCTACCCGGGCATGCAATCTAATCCAAATTTCCTCGATCAGCTCGCGGAGCAGGTAGCGCAAGATGATCTGATCATGTTTCTTTGCCGTAGCGGCGGACGCTCGGATTATGCGGCAACGATTGCGACTCAGTCAGATTTCCCCAATTGCTACAACATCCTTGAAGGATTTGAAGGCGATAAGGATGAGACAGGTCATCGCGGGCAGAAAGGTGGCTGGAAAGCAGCCGGATTGCCTTGGGTGCAAAGTTAGTAAGCTGCTCCAGTAAAAAGCAGTCGCCATTACACCGTTCGGGCTGAGCTTGTCGAAAGCTGATGTTCATTCGCTCAGGCAACCTGACAAGCTCACCGAAACGGCAGTGTTTTTACCATAGGATATGCTTCACGCAGTGAAGTGCCTCCCATATTGCTCGTGGTCTGTATGCCCCCCCTAAACTAACCGGCTGACCAGGCAATCACTCCCGTATAAGCCGTCAGCAGAATGATGATGCCGAAGCCGATGCGATACCACGCGAACAGCGTGAAATCATGGTGGCTAATATAGCGCATCAATCCCCGGATCGCGAGCCACGCACTTACAAATGAAGCAAGAAAACCTGCAGCAAACATACTGAGATCCTCCAGTTGCAGCAACTCGCGGCTTTTATAAACATCGTAAAAAGTGGCTGCAAACATGATCGGGATCGCCAGAAAAAAGGAAAATTCGGCCGCCGCCTTGCGCGATAGGCCAAACAGCAGCCCCCCGATGATGGTCGCACCCGAACGCGAGGTGCCCGGAATCAGGGCAAGACACTGCGCACAACCAATTTTCAGCGCATGTTTCCAGTCCATTTTCTCTACCTGCTGGACATCCACCACGTGATCGCGGCGCTCAACCCATAAAATCAGCACACCACCGATGATCAGCGCCAATGCCACTGGCAGCGGATGAAACAGATAATATTTGATAGTCTTGATGAACAGGAAGCCCAGAATGGCAGCAGGCAAAAAGGCAATCAGCAGGTTTAACAGGAAGCGATTCGATTCCCTGGAGCCTATGCCTGCTGCGACCGCCATCAGGCGGGCGCGATATTCCCAACATACTGCTAGAATGGCACCCAATTGAATGGCGACAGTGAAAACCTTGGCTTTGTCATCATTGAAAGCAAGCAGATCGCCTATCAGAATCAAATGGCCCGTGGAAGAAATTGGCAGAAACTCGGTCAGCCCCTCCACGATCCCGAGAATCAGCGCCTTGATCAGTATCGGCCAATCCATGCTGACCTTGTGCTCGAAGAGCCATAACAAGAAAGATTTGAGAAAGTCATCATAATTTACTGTAAATTTCCGCGCCTTGCTCCACAAATTCGGTAGATTTCTGGGCCATGCCTTTTTTCAACGCCTCGTCTTCGCTAATACCTTGATGCGCCGCATAATCACGCACATCCTGCGTGATCTTCATCGAGCAGAAATTGGGGCCGCACATCGAACAAAAATGAGCCAGTTTAGCACCTTCCTGCGGCAGCGTTTCGTCATGAAACTGTTTGGCTTTGTCCGGATCCAGGCTGAGATTGAACTGATCATTCCAGCGGAACTCGAAACGAGCCTTGGAAAGTGCATTATCCCGGATTTGCGCGCCAGGATGACCCTTGGCCAGATCAGCTGCATGCGCCGCAATTTTGTAGGCAATAATGCCATCCTTCACATCATCCTTATCAGGCAGTCCCAAATGCTCCTTGGGAGTCACATAACAGAGCATGGCAGTACCATACCAGCCGATCATGGCAGCACCAATGGCAGAGGTAATATGATCGTAGCCAGGCGCAATATCGGTGGTAAGCGGCCCCAAAGTATAAAACGGCGCTTCCTGACAATACTTGAGCTGCAGATCCATGTTCTCCTTGATCAAGTGCATGGGCACATGGCCCGGCCCCTCAATCATGACCTGCACATCATGCTGCCAGGCAATCTGTGTCAACTCGCCCAGCGTTTTCAGTTCGGCAAACTGCGCTTCGTCATTGGCATCATAAATCGACCCTGGCCGCAGTCCATCACCGAGCGAAAAACTGACGTCATATGCTTTCATGATGTCGCAGATTTCCTCGAAATGGGTATAGAGGAAACTTTCCTGATGATGCGCCAGACACCATTTGGCCATGATTGAACCACCGCGGGAAACGATGCCGGTCATACGCTTGGCCGTCATCGGAATAAACGGCAAGCGCACCCCGGCATGAATGGTAAAGTAATCCACTCCTTGTTCCGCTTGCTCAATCAGGGTATCGCGGAATATTTCCCAGGTTAGCTCTTCTGCTTTGCCATCGACTTTTTCCAACGCCTGATAAATAGGCACCGTGCCAATCGGCACCGGGCTGTTACGGATAATCCACTCACGTGTTTCATGGATATTCTTGCCAGTGGAAAGATCCATCACGGTGTCGCCGCCCCAGCGAATCGCCCAGGTCATTTTCTCGACTTCTTCCTGGATACTGGAACCCAAGGCGGAATTGCCGATATTGGCATTGATTTTGACCAAGAAATTACGCCCGATAATCATCGGTTCGGATTCCGGGTGGTTGATATTGGCGGGAATGATGGCCCGTCCGCGTGCAACTTCCTCACGCACAAATTCAGGGGTAATCAAGCGTGGAATCGCAGCGCCAAAATCCTGACCGGGATGCTGACGCGCGAGCCATTCGCTGCCAGGCGCATCCATCATTTCACGGCGCTGGTTTTCCCGTATTGCAATATATTCCATCTCCGGGGTAATCATGCCCCGGCGCGCATAGTGCATCTGGGTCACATTGGCGCCGGCCCTGGCGCACCGCGACGGCCGCTTGAGATTGAAACGCATCTGCGCAAGCTTCGGATTATTCAGCCGCTCCCGGCTATAAGCTGAAGTCAACCCTGTAAGCAACTCAGTATCGCCCCGCTCTTCGATCCACTTTTCGCGCAAAGGGGGTAATCCAGCACGAATATCGATCTTAACGGCAGGATCTGTATAAGGGCCAGAGGTATCGTAAGCATAGATGGGAGGATTCTTCTCTGCACCACCGTTAGTGGCCGTATCTGCCTGGCTGATCTCACGCATGGGGACCTGAATATCAGGACGAGTGCCCTGCACATAGATCTTGCGTGAATTGGGCAGCGGCTTGATCGCAGCTTCATCAACCTGCGCTGTATCGCTAGTAAACTTTTCTAGCTTTGAAATAATGGTGTTCATGTTATGCTCCTCATAATGCCGTAAGGAGCAGGGATATCCCTAGCTTCCCTCCGGCGGCGTTATCCGCATCAGGTAATTAAGGGACTATCTCACCAGCACCCCGAACCTATGAAGATAAAGTTTCGTTAAAACGAAGTTTTGATCAAATTTTGATCAAATCGTGTTTTGCCCATGCTGCGCGCTACGATTCCTTCACAGGCTCTCTGGATAATCTCCAAGTGCGGACCCCTAGCTGAAGCTGTGAAACTAATAGAAATATGAAATAATTGCAAGCCTGTTTATCTCATCCATAAAAAAACATAACAATTATGAAACTCGACACCAATCTCGAACAAAACCGCTTCAATATGGTGGAACAGCAAATTCGGACGTGGAATGTTCTGGATACAACAGTTCTTAATTTACTTTACAAAGTACGGCGCGAAGAATATGTACCGGCAGCTTATCGTTCTCTGGCTTTCACCGATATGGAAATTCCGTTGGAACATGGCGCAGTCATGTTGACGCCTAAAATGGAAGCACGCATCTTACAGGAATTACATATCAAAAAAACCGACAAGATTCTGGAAGTGGGCAGCGGCAGTGGCTACATGACTGCATTACTGGCAGAACTGGGCTCCCATGTTTACAGCGTTGAAATTGTGTCAGCACTCTGCACCATGGCCAAAATCAATCTGCAGGTGCATAACATTACCAATGTCACCTTGGAACAAGGCGATGCTGCGCAAGGCTGGCCTCAGCATGGTCCCTACGACGTCATCGTGCTGACAGCTTCCACCCCGGTGTTGCCGGAAACTTTCCAAAAAAGCCTGAATCTGGGAGGACGTTTGTTTGCCATCGTCGGCGAAGAACCATTGATGGAAGCAAAGCTTATCACCTGTGTCGCTCCTGGCGTCTACCATACCAAAATGCTGTTCGAAACCTGTACTGCCCCGCTCAGGAATGCTTTGCAGCCGCAACGATTTACTTTTTAATGCGCTGCGCTTGCACCTATTATTATATACAGCTTGCCATTTCGACAGGATAGGGGCGCGTACCCCTTGTCTGAAAAAATCGTGCTAACAGTGCTCATGAAAAATCTGCGATATTGGGGAATGATGCTTGCGCTCGGCGCAATTTTGCAAACGCCTCTGCACGCAGCCAGCCTTATGGATATTTACCGTGAAGCGCTGGAGCAGGATGCAAAATATGGCGCCGAACGGGCTGCCTATATCGCAGCACAGGAAAAACTGCCACAAGGGCGGGCCGGACTGCTGCCTAATGTCAACTTCACTGGAACAGGTCAGAACCAATATATCGACACCAACCTGGGCCCTGAAAGAATAATCAAAAATCGTGGCATGGTGATTGCGGCAACGCAGCCGCTTATTCGCATTGAAAATTTCATCATCTATGAGCAATCGAAAAATCAGGTTGCACAAGCTGATGCAAAATTTGTTCTGGCTGCCCAGGATCTGATATTGCGCGTGGCTCAGGCGTATTTTGATGTGCTGATCGCCCAGGTCAATGTCGAAGTCATGGGCGCCCAGAAAAAAGCTATCGGTGAGCAACTGGAACAAGCCAAGCGCAACTTTGAAGTGGGCGTTGCCACTATCGTAGACACGCATGAAGCCCAGGCACGTTATGATTTAACCATCTCGCAAGAGATACTGGCTAAAAATACGCTGGAAGTCAACAAGCGCACCCTGCAAGGTATCATAAATCGTTTTCCAGATCAGTTGGTCGGCGCCAGCATCGACAAGATCGTGTCTGATTCGCTTGCTCTGCCTTATGATAGCATGGAGGAATGGGTGGCCTTGGCCGAGCAAAAAAACTTCTCCCTCAAAATACAGCAAATTACCTTTGATCTGACCGAGCAGGACATCAGAAAAGCCAAGGCAGGGCATTACCCAACGCTTGATCTGGTCGCACAGTACAGCAATCAACAAGGTGTCGGGGGTGCGATTACTGGTGTTGGTATCGATCTGGAATCGAAATCAGTAGGGCTTCAACTTAATGTTCCCATATTTCAGGGATTTTCGGTGCAATCCCGTATTCGCGAAGCGTTAGCCAACCGGGACAAGGCGCGCCAGGATCTGGAAAATACACGGCGAACCATTGGTTTGCAGGTACGCCAGCAATTTCTGAACGTGACCAACGGCATTGCCCTGATCAAAGCTCAGAAACAGGCGCTGACCACCAGCAAGAGCCAGCTAGACTCCACCGTGCTGGGACTGGAAGTGGGCGTCCGAACAGAAGTGGATGTTTTAAATGCTCAGCAGCAATTCTTTTCCGCGCGCAGAGACTTGGCACAGGCCTATTACACATATCTGCTGTCACGTTTGCGGCTGAAAGCAGAAGCCGGCGAATTGGATGAAGTGGTGCTGCAAGAGATCAGTGAACTGCTGTAAGCGCAAGATTTATCAATCTCTGCATAGAAGTTGCTAAAATATGGCTAGAAGCTGACCAGACAGTCGCTGCCTGTGAAAACGGGGAGAGGAAAGTCCGGACTCCATAGAGCAGGATGCCGGTTAACGGCCGGCCGCCGTGAGGCGAGGAACAGGGCCACAGAGACGAGCGTATTAAGTTACGGTGAAACGCGGTAACCTCCATCCGGAGCAAGACCAAATAGGCAGGCTATGACGCTGCTCGCCGAGCCTGCGGGTAGGTTGCTTGAGCACACGGGTAACTGTGTGCCTAGAGGAATGACTGTCCAAGACAGAACCCGGCTTACCGGTCAGCTTCCCACTTTCCCTGCTACTCCGATTACTCTTTCTCTCAAGCAGGACCGTGGCCTCCGCCAGACAAGTCTTTACCCCTCCTGTACTGCTGCTTGCTTCTACCAGCCCGCGGCTGAAAGTCATGCCTTGGCTGACAGAACAAAAAATATATTAAACCAATCTAATCTTGCAATTCTTTGTCAATAGCAACGGATTCATTTCAGCATATCTGAAATGAACCATTTAGTACTGAATGCATGAGCAAGTGTATAATCCTGAAAACTTCTAGGATTATCCTGAAAACAGCTGTTGACCGCTTGATTGTATGACCAAGCTCATGACTCATAGAGACGTTTCTGAAATTTTCTTGTTCACCCAAATGGTGAGATTGCTAGGGCGTGTATCGCATGCCGCCGCGGGTATGAATGCGGCATTGCTCCAGGTCACAGGGAGCACCCTGCAGCGTGGTTGCGCCTTGCCTCGTACCCTGTGTTCAAACGACGGTTTTTTTTATAAGCTGTGACTGACTCTCTCAACATTCCGCAATGATCCATAAATTTTTTCGACGTATCTTCGCGCGCAATCTACCTGCTGTCAGCACTGCCCCAGTAGTGCGCATGATACCTCGCAAAGAGCATGGCATCAGCCGCCAGCAAATTAGCCCGGGTGCCCTAAAAGTAACCGCGGCCTTACACCAGGCCGGATTTTCCGCATTCGTCGTCGGTGGTGCGATTCGTGACTTATTGCTGGGACTGGAACCCAAAGATTTTGATGTTGCGACCAATGCCACCCCTGAAGAGGTACGCACGCTATTTCGCCGCTCCCGCATCATCGGGCGGCGTTTTCGCTTGGTACACGTCAACTATGGCAACGAAATGGTGGAAGTCTCCACTTTTCGTGCCAATTGCTCTATTGATAACAACACGGGAATACCTGCCCAGAGCTATGCCGATCAGCATGGGCGTTTGCTGCATGACAATATTTTTGGTAGCCAAGAAGAGGATGTAATGCGGCGCGATTTTACTATCAATGCGCTGTTTTATAATCCTGCCACCGAAGAAATTCTTGATTATCTCGGTGGCTACGAAGACATCAAGGCCAAACGCCTGCGCATCATCGGCGAGCCTGTCCAACGCTACCGGGAAGATCCGGTACGCATGCTGCGGGCGGTTCGGCTGGCAGCCAAGCTCGATATCCAGATTGATGATTCCGCTGCCGCGCCTATCGGCAATCTGGCGCCGTTGCTGCAGAATGTTCCCGCGGCTCGGCTATTCGATGAAATGCTGAAGTTATTGATGTCAGGTCACTCCCTTGCCTGTGTCGTGGATTTGCGTATGCGCGGACTTCATCATGGCTTGCTGCCCATGCTTGATGTGATTCTGGAGCAGCCCCTCGGCGAACGCTTTATTACTTTGGCGCTTAAAAATACCGATGAGCGCGTCCAGCAGGATAAACCGGTATCACCGGGCTTCCTGTTTGCCGCCCTGCTCTGGCATGAAGTGCTCACCGCCTGGAACAAGCGGCAGGCTGCAGGGGAAAAGCCTCTTCCTGCACTGCATTCAGCAATGGTCGAAACACTGGCCTTGCAACGCCAGCAGCTTGCCATCCCTCGTCGGCTGGACTCAATCATTTACGATATCTGGACGCTACAGCCTCGTTTTCTGGCGCGAGCGGGACGTAAACCATTTCGCTTGCTGGAACATCCACGCTTCCGTGCGGCGTATGATTTTTTCTGGCTACGCTGTGAAAGCGGCGAGATCAATATGGAAGCGGGGCAATGGTGGAAAGTTTTCCAGCATGCTGATGGCGCTGCACGCGAAGCAATGCTGCTAAAGGAAACAGTGTCAAAGCGGCGCAAAAGGCCTCGTCGTCGCAAACCAGCTGAATCTGCAGACCGTAAGTCCAGCGACGCCAGCTGCTTGATGATCAGCGCGGAAAAATGAACTGATGCCTTTAACTGGAACCAAACCGACCAGCCAGGCCTTTATTGGATTAGGCAGCAATCTGGAAAACCCCATATTCCAAATCAGACGCGCCATTTTATTGCTGTCTGAGCTTACTGATTCCCGTCTGCTAGCACAATCTTCCCTGTACCGCAGCGCACCGCTTGGCACTCCGCTTGATCAGCCTGATTTCATTAATGCGGTGGCGCATATCGAAACAGCGCTGAGGCCGCATGCTCTCCTCAGAGCTTTACTTGAAATCGAGCAACGTTGCGGGCGTATCCGCACTTACCCCAATGCCCCGCGCACCCTCGATCTCGATCTGCTGTTATATGATGCGCTGCAATGCCAGGAGGAGGGTCTAACGTTACCGCACCCGCGCATGCATGAACGCGCGTTCGTATTGCAGCCGCTCATGGAAATCGAACAAAATTGCATAATTCCCGGTCACGGGCCGGTTGCCGCATTGCTAACCGCATACACAGCACAACGATTGGAACGCATATCAACATCATGATACTGGAAAAATATCACTATATTGTCATCGAAGGCCCCATTGGCGCTGGTAAAACCAGCCTTGCGCAAAATATGGCAGACTGCCTGGAATGCGCTTTATTACTGGAACGTCCGGAAGAGAATCCTTTCCTTGAAAAATTTTATAGCGACATTGCGCGTTATTCATTGCCGGCACAGCTATCCTTTTTGCTGCAGCGTATCAATCAATTCCGCGGTGTAACGCAGGCGGATCTACTGTCAAGACCGACGATCAGCGATTTCTTGCTGGAGAAGGATCAGTTATTCGCGCGAATGACGCTGAGCAAAGCTGAATTTGAGCTTTATCAGAAAATTTATCAACAAATGCAGCCTCAGGCACCTTCCCCCGATCTGGTCATTTATCTTCAGGCTTCACCCGAAAAGCTGCTGGAGCGTATCAAGCGCCGTGGCAACAGTTATGAAAGGAACATCTCCGAGCAATATCTGTATAAATTAGCCAGCAGTTATACCCAGTTCTTTCACCAATACGACAAAGCGCCCGTCATCATCGTGAATAGTGAAAACCTCAATTTTGCCAACAACACCGCTGATTTCAATCTACTACTACGACGCATCAGCCAGATGCGAGGTGCACGGGAATATTTCAACTGTGGCCTCAGAGAATATTTATAAGCCGTCATGGATTAAACTGACATGAGAATAACTCGAGACACCTTACAAAAAATGCATGCAGCAGGCGACAAAATCGCTGCCTTGACTTGCTATGATGCAGCTTTTGCCACCCTGCTGGAAAATGCCGGCGTCGATATGCTGCTGGTAGGCGATTCGCTGGGTAATGTCTTGCAAGGTCATGCCAGTACCTTGCCCGTCACACTGGAGGATATGATTTATCACACTCAGTGCGTGGTGCGTGGCTCCAGCAAGGCATTCATCATGGTTGACATGCCTTTTGGCACATTTCAGGTGTCACCTGAAGAAACATTTATGAATGCAGCCAGACTCATGGCTGCCGGCGCACAGATGGTCAAGATTGAAGGTGGTCACATCATGACCGACACCATTGACTTTCTCACCCAGCGCGGCATTCCGGTATGCGCTCATATTGGCCTACTGCCGCAATCCGTCCACCAGCTTGGCGGTTATAAAGTGCAGGGGAGAACGACGAATGAGGCAGAACAGCTGCTAAGCGATGCCATGCTTTTACAGGAAGCAGGAGTAGGCATGCTGTTAATGGAAACGATTCCGGCTGCCTTGGCTGCCAAAATTTCCCGGGAACTGTCTATTCCCACCATCGGCATCGGAGCAGGTGCCGATTGCTCTGCCCAGGTACTGGTCCTGCACGACATGCTGGGAATCTACTCAGGCAACAAGCCGCGTTTCGTCAAAAATTTCATGGCAGATGCCGGTAGCATCCAGGCAGCGATTGCGCACTATGTCGCTGAAGTCAAGACAGGCAAATTCCCGGCGACAGAACATGCTTTCTAAGCATAAACATCCATTCTCTCAATGCGCTAGCCGTGGAAATCATTACTGACATTGCAACGTTGCGGACCCGCCTGCAGCGCGAACCGTCCATCGCGCTGGTACCCACCATGGGTAATTTGCATCAGGGTCACTTGTCGCTGGTCCGGATTGCACAGCAGCATGCCGCCTGCACGGTGGTAAGTATTTTCGTCAATCGACTGCAATTTGCACCGCATGAAGATTTTGACCATTATCCGCGCACCCACGCAGACGACTGCCAGCTTTTGGAGAAACTGGCAGTCGATATTGTATTTTTACCTGATGAAAAGACGCTTTATCCTGTCTCGCAGGAATTTCAACTCCTGCTCCCGCCGCTAGCCGATACGCTGGAAGGCGCCTTCCGTCCCGGATTTTTCCGAGGGGTCGCGACCGTCGTACTGAAATTGTTCAATATCGTCCAGCCACAGTTAGCCGTATTTGGCAAAAAGGACTATCAGCAATTACACATTGTGCAAAAAATGGTGCAGCAGTTAAATCTACCCGTCGAAATCATGGCAGCCGAAACAGTGCGCTCGGCAGACGGCCTTGCACTCAGTTCCCGCAACAGCTATCTGAGTGAAGCGGAACGGCAGCAGGCAAGTGATCTGTTTCGTACTTTGCATCATATCAAGCAAACCATAGCACAAGGCAATCGTGATTTCCGTGCACTGGAACAATCCGCAAGATCAAACCTTGCCAGCCATGGCTGGCAAGTCGACTACATTGCCTTGCAGCAGCGCGAAACATTGTTACCGGCCCAGGTTGGCGATACTGACCTGGTCATCCTCGCGGCAGCAAGGCTGGGTCAGACGCGCTTGATTGATAATCTGGAAATTTTGATCCAGGAGCCTGCCATCAACACGATGGAGCGGATAAGTAACCCATCATCCCGACAAGCGGTATAAGCGTCATTCTACACCCACACCATCCTGCCCATCTCCAGCGGATGGGTCAGCAGCGCATGATAAGGATACATACGCAAGTAGTATTCCTGCCTGCCACATAACTCAGGCATATGATCCAGCTCGAACAAGTGTTCCTGGGCCTCGTTCATTCCTGCAAATTCGAAATGAAAACGCCTGAAGCTGTTCAACCTCATTTGCTTGTATTGACGACAAAGCAACAGCTCCACCACCACATCGCCGGGTTGCAAGCCGTTTAATTTGGCTGCCACCTTGAAATTCAAAGTACTGCCGAAATCAATGCGGTTACACGGCGTATCCAGCCGCTGCAGGGAAACACCGCTCCAGGCCGCATTCACTCTCGCTTTCCAGGCAGCGAGATTCTTGGCATGGGCATAATCATCCTTGGCATAATGCGTGCCTTGTTTATTCGCAGACACATAAAATTTGTTGACATATTCGCTCACCATGCGCGTCGCATTGTAGCGTGGCAATAAGGAAGTTATTGAATATTTGGCCATCCTGACCCATTCTTGAGAATAGCCGAATTTGCCGCGGCGATAATACAGGGGTATGACTTGATCCTGCAAAATCTCGTAAAAAAACTGGCTCTCATCCTTATCCCGCAAAGCGGCATCCATATCATCCGATACTGGTTTGACTGCCCAACCATTTTTACCATCATAGCCTTCTTCCCACCAGCCATCAAGCACGCTTAAATTGATCGTGCCATTAATCCCTGCCTTCATGCCGGAAGTGCCACTCGCTTCCAAGGGATAAATAGGGTTATTGATCCACACATCCACACCAGCCACCAGCCTTCGAGCCAAGCGCATATCATAATTCTCCACCAGCAAAATCCGTCCTTCAAATTCAGGCAGGCGCGATACCTGGCTAACCCGCCGGATCAAATCCTGGCCTGGAACATCCATTGGATGCGCCTTGCCTGCAAAAACGAGCAATACCGGGTATTCCGGGTCAAGCAGGATTTTTCTTAACCAGTCGAGGTTCTCGAATAACAGCGTCGCACGTTTATACGTCGCAAAGCGGCGTGCAAAGCCTAACACCAGCACATTGGGATTGATTGGATCAAGCAGCTTGAACAGTCGGTCAAGATGCGCTTCCGAACCACGATTGCGTCTATTTTGCTCAGTCAGGCGCGCACGGACGCCATAAAACATTTGTGATTTCAGCGTCTGCCGCACGCTCCAGAACAAATGATCCGGGATCGTGTCGATACGTGACCAGAATTCTTTGTCGCACATTTTATTGCGCCATTCGTAACCAAGGTAACGATCAAACAGATCAGACCACTCTTGCGCCAGAAAAGTCGGCACATGCACACCATTGGTGATATAGCTGACCGGATTCTCCTCTGGCTCGATTTGCGGCCAGAGATCGCTGCAAATGTGCGCGGATACATTGCCATGGATCTTGCTGACACCATTATGTGTGCGTGACATATGGATAGCCAATGCTGTCATATTGAAATCATCGCAACCAGGCATATGTCCCAGCGCCATGAATTCTTCCCAGGAGATCTTCAAATCATGGCAAAACCCGCCAAAATAATCATGCATCATGGCTTTGGAAAAGTGATCATGCCCTGCTGGCACTGCGGTATGCGTAGTAAATACAGTATTGACCGCCACTGCCTCGAGCGCGCTGGCGAAATCCAGCCCCTGCCGCACCAGATTACGCGCGCGCTCCAGCATCATAAATGCCGCATGCCCTTCGTTACTGTGCCAGACAGTGGGCTTAATCCCCATTTCCTGTAAGGCGCAAACGCCGCCAATACCGAGAACGATTTCCTGCTCGATGCGCATCGTTCTATCGCCGCCATAAAGCTGGTGGGTGATCATGCGATCTTTCTGCGGATTTTCCGGCAAATCGGTATCGAGCAAATACAAGCTGACATGACCTATGATGACTCGCCATATTTTCACCATCACCTTGCGTCCCGGCAGGCTGATCTGAATATGTACTTCTGTGCCATCGTCATGCAAGGCTGGCTCCACAGGCAGATCTGCAAAATCTGAATCGGCATAAATCGCCTGCTGATTACCCTGACTATCAATGGTCTGAGAGAAATAACCTTGCCGGTACAACAACCCGACCGCAACAAATGGCAGGCACAAATCACTGGCCGCCTTGCAGTGATCTCCTGCCAGGATACCAAGTCCCCCTGAATAAACCGGCAGGCTTTCATGGAAGCCAAATTCAAAGCAAAAATAGGCCACCTGATCGTGCGGGCCCAAGCCTTCAATATGATTGTATTGCAAAGACTCTGAATGATAAGAATCATAAGCCAACAATACGCTGTTATAGGTAGCAAGAAATGTCTGATCTTCCGCTGCCTTGTGCAGCAATGACTCATCAACCCGCTTGAGAAAAGCTTTGGGATTATGCCCGATAGCTTCCCACAAACGTGGGTCGATGCGAGAGAACAAAGCGCGTGTTTCCCGATCCCAGCTATACCAAAGATTATTAGCCAATTCTTCCAAGCGGCTCAGACGGGAGGGTATTTTGGGATTGACTGTGACGGTAAATGTTGTTCTGGTAATCATTGGTTGTTCTCCTTGACGAGATAAATAGCGGCTCGGCTGTCAGACACCGATAAAATGTTCGCGATAGTATTTTAATTCGTTGATCGAATCATAAATATCCGCCAGCGCTTCATGCTTACTTTCCTTGTTCAGTCCTGCCATAATTTCTGGTTTCCAGCGTTTCGCCAGCTCCTTGAGCGTACTGACGTCCAAGTTACGGTAATGAAAATATGCCTCCAACTGTGGCATGACACGCGCCAGAAAGCGCCGATCCTGACAAATGGAATTACCGCACATCGGAGAGGTGGCAGAGGGAACATAAGCCTGCAAAAAAGCAAGCATGCTGGCCTCTGCCTGCGCTTCCGTAATCCTGGAAGCTTTGACTTTATCAATCAGTCCTGATTTGGCATGCGTCGACTGATTCCATTTATCCATCCCATCCAGGATGGCAGTTGGCTGCGATACTACCAATACCGGGGCTTCTGCCACCACATTGAGTTGTGAATCGGTTACCACTAACGCAATTTCAATGATACGGTCGGTATGAGGATTCAAGCCCGTCATTTCCATATCTATCCAGATGAGGTTATTGCTATCTTGTGCCATAATGAGCTTTCTTGAATTTTAATAGACTGATTGTGTCATATTGAAAGCCACCCGTCACTTTGTCGTAAGTGAAAGGGAATTTCATTATCTTTTCTAGCTATTTTGATTATTTATGCAAACTTTCACTGCTGTATTTATCGCTGCACTATTACTGACCACTTTTACTCAACTATGGCTGGCGACGCGACATATCCGACATATCCGCGCCTATCGCAGCACTGTACCGCAAGATTTTGTCTCGCAAATCGATCTTGCGGCTCACCAAAAAGCTGCTGATTATACCTGCGCTAAAACCCTTCTGGATTATCCCAGCACCTTAATCCATGTCGCTTTGCTGCTGATGCTGACACTGGGAGGAGGGCTGAACGCCTTGGCAAACTTCTGGGCAAACTGGTTTACTGAATCGATACCCCATGGCATGGCGCTCATTTTCAGCACCGTTTTACTGTTGAGCCTGGCCGAAATTCCTTTTAGTTATTACCGGACTTTTGTCATTGAACAGCAATTCGGCTTTAACAAGATGACACCACTTATGTTTTTTACTGATCTCATCAAGCAATATAGCTTAGGCCTGCTGCTTGGCACGCCATTGTTGTTCTGCATTTTATGGCTGATGGAAAAAATGGGCGATCACTGGTGGCTTTATGCCTGGCTGGCATGGATAACCTTTAACCTCTTCCTGCTGGCCATTTATCCGACCTGGATTGCACCTTTATTCAATAAATTTTCGCCACTGGAAGATGCTGCTCTCAGAACGCGTATCGAGCAGCTTTTGCATAAGTGTGGTTTTAAATCCAGCGGCTTGTTCGTGATGGACGGATCACGCCGCAGCAGTCATGGCAACGCATATTTCACCGGTTTCGGCAAAACCAAACGCATCGTCTTTTTCGATACATTGCTGTCGCGCCTTGAAGCAACGGAAGTAGAGGCTGTGCTTGCGCATGAGCTTGGTCATTTCAAACGACATCATGTCATCAAACGGATTATTTGGTCATTCATCGTCAGCCTGGCATTTTTGTGGTTATTGGGTTATCTGATGCAGCAGCCCTGGTTCTATCAGGGGCTGGGCGTTTCTGTCACATCTGCTTCTTCCACGGCCATGGCACTATTATTGTTTTTTCTGATCATGCCGGTATTTACTTTTTTGCTGCACCCGCTGTCCAGCCTGTATTCTCGTAAACATGAATTCGAAGCGGATGAATACGCCGCGCAGAATGCTTCCGCAGCCGATTTGATTCGTGCTTTGGTAAAACTTTATCAGGATAATGCGGCAACGCTCACGCCTGACCCGATACATTCTGCTTTTTATGATTCGCATCCGCCTGCGGCGATTCGCATTGCTCAACTGAAAAAACTCATTTCCATATAGGTGTGCTTATGACCGATATCTGTGATCTAACCAACAAGCAATGCAAACCTTGTGAAGGGGGCGTGTCGCCTCTCACTAAAGAGGAAGCAAACAAACTGCTGCAGCAACTCGCAGGCTGGTCGCTGGCAGACAATAAAATCAGCAAGACATTTGACTTCAAAAACTACTATCAGACCATGGCATTCGTGAATGCAGTAGCATGGTTATCCCATCGCGAAGACCATCACCCGGACATGACGGTCGGCTATAACAAGTGTCATGTCGAGTACATGACCCATGCCATCAACGGACTGTCTGAAAATGATTTTATTTGCGCAGCCAAAATCGATTGGCTGTTCAAAATTTGAGCTCAAAGCACACTTCTTCTAAAAAACGAACTCAACCGGCGGCAGGCCAGGTCATTGCCACCTACGGCAGACAGTATGAAATCGAACTAGGTGATGGATCTCTCGTAAACTGTGTCATGCGTGGGAAGAAAGGGGGCATCGCCTGTGGTGATCAGGTCGGGATTCTGCCAACCACCCCTGGGCAGGGTGTCATTGAAACCGTTTTGCCACGCTCGAGTCTGCTCTACCGCAGCGACGCATTTCGCCAGAAATTGATTGCCGCCAATGTCACCCAACTCATCATCGTGGTGGCTGCGGTACCAAGCTTCAGCGAGGAACTGATCGATCGCTGCCTGATCGCAGCTGAAAATCAGCATATCAAAGTACTAATCCTGCTGAACAAAGCCGATTTGCTGGAGCAAGCACGCGCAGCTCTCACCACGCTCTCGTTTTATCAATCGCTTGACTATCCGGTGCTATCCATCAGCGCCACTCAAAATATCGAGCCGCTTAAACCTTATCTGCAAGGCCATACCAGTGTGCTGTCCGGCCAATCCGGCATGGGCAAATCGACCATCATTAATGCACTGCTTCCAGATGCCAAGCGCGCCACCATGGAAATTTCCACCGCATTAGACAGCGGACGGCATACCACCACGCATACGCGGCTCTATCATCTCGATGCGCAAAGCTGCATCATCGACTCACCCGGCTTGCAGGAATTTGGCCTGCATCATATTGATGAAAAGGAGTTGGCATGGGGATTCGTTGAATTCCGGCCCTATCTTTGGCAATGCCGCTTCAGCAACTGCCGCCACATGGCGGAACCTGATTGTGCATTGCTGCTGGCAGTCCAGCATAACAAAATTAATACGCGCCGGCTGGCTGTCTACCACAAGCTGATGACCGCGGCAGAACATCAGAAGACATGGTGAGCTGCGCAGATCAGCCCGAGGTCGTCAGCAATAACTGATAAATTTCACGATAAGCCGTAGCACTGGCTTGCCAGCTAAAATTCTTGCGCATGCCATTTCTTTGCAGCCGCCGCCAAATTGACTGATTGCGGTAGGCTGCCACAACACGCTGGATACCCGCCAGAAAATCCTCGGCTGTCATATCATGAAATTGGAATCCGCTGGCACTTCCATCGGCCAGCGTGGCTGGCGTACAATCCACCACGGTATCGATCAGCCCGCCAGTTGCGTGTACCAGCGGGGGCGTGCCATAACGCTGGCTATACATCTGATTCAAGCCGCAAGGCTCAAAACGTGATGGCATCAGGAAACTGTCAGCACCAGCTTCAATCAGATGCGACAAGGCTTCATCAAAACCGATGTATACTGCAATCTTGCCAGGGTAAGCTTCTGCCAGCTTGGCCAGACTTGCTTCCAGCAGGGCATCGCCACTTCCAAGTACCACTAGTTGTGCAGGTATTTGTACAAGCTGCGATGCCGCCTGCAGTATCAGATCATAGCCTTTTTGCTCGCTGAAACGACTGATGGCAGCAAACAGCAAAATATCACTATCGACCTCCAATCCCATTGCTTGCTGAAGCACACGCTTATTGACCTTTTTTGCAACAAGATGTTTATCGGAATAATTTTTACTCAGATGGGGATCGCTCACAGGATCCCATGCCATGGTATCAATGCCATTGACGATGCCACTAATATCCTGACTGCGTGTAGCCAGCAGTCCTTGCAAACCAAATCCAAGCGGCTCCTGCTGGATCTCACGAGCATAAGTGGGGCTGACGGTCGTAATATGATCAGCATAATAAAGTCCAGCCTTGATAAACGATAAATTACCATAGTATTCCACCCCTTCCATAGCAAAGCTGGCAGCAGGCAATCCCAGTTGAGTGACTGTCTCGGCTGGAAAACAGCCCTGAAAAGCCAGATTATGGATAGATATCAGCGAAGCTGCTTTCTTTCCTGGATGAAAATGAAGATAAGCGGGGACAAGTCCGCTTTGCCAATCATTGCAATGCGCGATATCCGGTTGCCAGGCCAGCGAAGTGGCATCACTTGCCAGGATTGCACCCATTTTTGAGAGCAGACCGAAACGCAAAGCATTGTCTGGCCAGTTTTTGCCAGCAGGATTCAGGTATGGCCCACCTGCACGCTGGTACAATGCCGGACAATCGATGATGTATAGCGGCACATTGCTGGCTTGCAGTTTAGCTGACCACAGCGTCACAGGCGGAAAATAGGACAACTCATCGAATACTGCCACTTTCCGCTTGGATTTAATTCCCGACATGACAGACGGATAACCGGGCAATAACAAGCGAACATCTACACCCAATTGCCGCAAAGCAGCGGGTAATGCGGCGCTGACATCGCCCAGACCGCCAGTCTTACACAATGGATAGACTTCCGGCGTAATAAACAGTACCTTGAAAGCTTGATGGGAAGAAATTGCTGGCATGGTTTGTTGGATGTTAAGTAATCACTTACTGAATTCACCAGCTCATAGCCGTTCAAAAATCGCTGCAATCCCCTGCCCGCCGCCGATGCACATTGTCACCAAAGCATAACGCCCGCCCCCGCGCTGCAATTCATAAATCGCCTTAACCGCCAGGATGCAGCCGGTTGCGCCAATCGGATGCCCGAATGCCACCGCACCGCCATTGGGGTTCGTTTTGTCTGGATCAAAACCGAGTTCGCGCGCCACCGCACAGGCTTGCACTGCAAAGGCCTCATTGGATTCAATCACATCCATGTCGGCGAGCTTCAGTCCGGCACGATGCAGCACCTGCTGCACGGCCGGCACAGGGCCAATACCCATGTAACGAGGATCGACACCGGCATGACCATAAGCAACCAGGCGCGCCAGCGGCTGCAAATTCCTGTGTTCGGCTGCGTGCGCGTTCATGAGCACCATGGCGGCTGCGCCATCGTTGATGCCGGAGGCATTACCTGCGGTGACCGTGCCATTCTCCTGAAAAACGCTGGCAAGCCCGGCCAGTTTTTCCAGGTTTACTTGTTCACGTGGATGTTCATCAGTATCAAAAAGCATGATTCCATCACGCGTCGGAATGTCGATTGGCAAGATCTGTGTTTTGAAGTAACCCTGCCTGATCGCATTCAGCGCCCGCTGATGGCTTTCCATAGCGTATCGATCCTGCTCTTCACGGCTAATACCCCATTTCCTGGCGATATTTTCTGCCGTCACTCCCATATGAACCTGATCGAACGGATCGTTCAGGGCGCCAACCACCATATCTACTGCCTGACTATCTTTCATGCGCTGTCCCCAGCGTAGCGCCGGTAACAGATAACCTGCCCGGCTCATCGATTCCACCCCGCCTGCAACAGCTGCCTCGGTATCGCCGAGCATAATGCCTTGCGCCGCAGACAGGATCGCCTGCAAGCCGCTGCCGCATACCCGGTTCAGCGTCAAAGCCGCAATCGATTGCGACAACCCTCCTGCCAGCCCTGCCACCCGAGCGAGATACATATCGCGTGCTTCAGTGTGAATCACGTGACCAAAAAACAGATGGCTGACCTCTACGGGATCAATCCCTGCACGCGTGACAGCTTCACGCACGACCTTGGCGGCTAAAGTAGCAGGAGCGATATCCTTGAGTGCCCCGCCGTAATCACCGATTGCAGTGCGCACACCACTGAGGATGACCACCTCAGGTATCGGCATGAAAAATACTCCTTGCTTGAATGAATATCCCGAGAAAGCCTGAAACAGCCAGCAAAGTGGAAGACGCACCACGCACAGAACCCGAGAAAACGAGCAAAGCAAGTTTTAGCGAAGCCACGTATTCCATAGATAGGCAAGGGAGTGAACACCACGCATCGCAGCAATGTGTCACTGCAGCCACTTATCAGGTTTTCCTCTACAGCACATAGCGCGCCAAATCCTCACTTTGTGACAGATCCTTGAGGCGCGTATCGACATACACCGCATCGATAACGATTGATTCGCCGCTGCGCTTGGTGGCATTGAAAGAAACCTCTTCCAACAGTTTCTCCATGACAGTATGCAGCCTTCTGGCACCAATGTTCTCGGTTTTTTCGTTGACTGAATAGGCAATTTCCGCCAAACGCTTGATCGCATCTTCTGAAAAACTAAGCTCGATTCCTTCGGTTTTCAATAGCGCCTGATATTGCCGTGTCAGGCAAGCGTCCGTATTGGTGAGGATCTGCTCGAAATCATCTGCACTCAGACTATCCAATTCCACCCGGATCGGGAAACGTCCCTGCAATTCTGGAATCAAATCGGAGGGTTTAGCGAGATGAAAGGCGCCACTGGCAATGAACAGGATGTGATCAGTCTTGATCATGCCATACTTGGTCGAAATGGTAGTGCCCTCGACCAGTGGCAGGAGATCGCGCTGTACTCCCTGGCGCGAGACATCTGCGCCCGATGTTTCAGAGCGGCTGGTGATCTTGTCGATTTCATCAAGAAACACGATACCGTTCTGTTCCACATTCTGCACCGCACGCAGCTTCAGCTCTTCATCATTGATCAGTCGTGCTGCTTCTTCCTCGATCAAGATTTTTTTGGCTTCACGGATCGCGAGTTTGCGTGTTTTCTTTTTGCTCGACCCCATCGTCTGGAACATGCCCTGAATCTGCGAGGTAAGTTCTTCCATGCCGGGAGGTGCGAAGATCTCCATACTCGCCTGCGCTGCAGCGACTTCGATTTCTATTTCCTTCTCATCCAGATCGCCCTCACGCAGCTTTTTACGGAACTTCTGCCGGGTGGCGCTGCTTTCCTCGCTCTCCGCACGAAAATCCAGGTCGCGCGCAGGGGGTAACAATACATCCAGTATCCGCTCTTCTGCACGATCTTCCGCAAGCGGGCGCATTTTTCTGATTTCCCGTTCGCGCCCCTGTTTGATGGCAGATTCCACCAGATCGCGGATGATGGAATCAACATCACGCCCGACATAACCGACTTCGGTAAACTTGGTCGCTTCGATCTTGATAAATGGCGCATCCGCGAGCTTCGCCAGGCGACGCGCAATTTCTGTTTTACCGACACCAGTGGGTCCAATCATCAGGATGTTCTTCGGCGTGATTTCATGCCGCAGCGGTTCAGTCACTTGCTGTCTGCGCCAGCGGTTTCTAAGCGCAATCGCCACTGCGCGCTTAGCGCCAATTTGACCTATGATATGTTTGTCGAGTTCGTGTACGATTTCCTGGGGAGTCATTTGTGACATGTTAATAGCTTCTCGGAAGGATGAATCAAATTAATCAAGGGACTCGATGACGTGGGCCTGATTGGTGTAAATACAGATATCACCCGCGATGGTCAATGCTTTGGACACAATCTCCTTAGCAGACAGCTCAGTATTTTCCAGCAGCGCCCGGGCCGCAGCCTGCGCATAAGCACCCCCGCTGCCAATCGCAGCCAGACTTTGCTCGGGTTCAATGACATCGCCCGCGCCCGTGATAATCAGCGTAGCCTCACCGTCAGCCACCACCAGCATCGCCTCAAGACGCCGCAAAATACGATCGGTACGCCAATCCTTGGCCAGTTCAACCGCAGATCGCATGAGGTGACCCTGATGCTTTTCCAGCTTGCCTTCAAAACGTTCAAACAAGGTGAACGCATCGGCTGTGCCGCCAGCAAACCCAGCCAGAATCTTGCCATGATACAGCCTGCGCACCTTGCGTGCACTGGCTTTGGCAACCACGGCGCCAAGCGTCACCTGCCCATCGCCGCCCAATGCCACTTGCTTGCCGCGTCGTACGGATACTATGGTGGTCATATCAATAAATCATCTGTATTGAGAAAAAGGAATAATTATAGCGCCGATTCAAGCATGGTACGCAATTGAAATGGGAAAGTGCAGCAAACAAACTGTCCAGACCTGTAGCATATGAGCTGACCGGATTATCTAGAATCAAATTGCAAGGACGATCAGAATAGGCTGGTCTGTTACTGATCCATTCGACGTTGCCCGCGCGGCGCTAACATGCTCAGTATCCCTCAGGACTTCGTCGTCTCACCCGCAACTGTGCTCTGTTCCTGCAACTGCGTCAGCTGCAACTTGATGCTGGGGTGACGCTCACACAACGCATCGAAGTCAGATTTGCACAGCTCATAAATAGACGAGGGAATCATCGCCTGGGCAGCGAGCAGCGGATTATGCGCGAACGACTCCCCGCCGAAGCAGTCACCAGCCTGATACGTGGCGAGAGGCGTCTTTTTGTCTTGCCGCTGCTCGTACACGGCTACCGCGCCGCGTGCGATCAAGAACAGCGAGGAAACGCGTTCGCCAGGATGGATCAGCATCTCGTGGCGCGGGACAGTGTGCCGAATCAATCGGTGCACAAGCTCTTCGAATTCTTGATTCGGCAGGTCGCGGATGATCGCTGTGCGGCGCAGCAACTCAAGAGTCGGCACCTTCAAGGCAGTCCCTACCGGGCCACGCAGCTTACGCAACCGGTTGCGCTGTTGCACGATCAGTTGCCCGGCGACGGCTTCCGGCAGAGTGCCGCCGTGGGCCAGCGACTCGATCGCCTCGATACTCGCCAGCACCGCCAGCCGCTCGCCCATGCGCATCTGCATCGCCTCAACGAACTCAGGGAACTGTTCGGCCATTTCGCCGAGCAACTCCCGGGCACCCTCATGCCAATGCCCCAGCAGTTGCCGGATGCGACTGACGGTGTCAGGCGACACGCACAAACTGGAGGCAATGTCATCGAGTGCCTCCAAAACCCGGGCACCAGCCTGCACGCGGCCCCAGGCGGTATCGTAGTCTAGCGTCATGCGAGTGATGCGCATCCGCTGCACGATGCCGGCCAGTATTGGGATTCTGCCAAGCCAATGTACCAGGGTGCGATGGATGCGTTTGCTGCTGAAGCGACCAAAGCTGTCTTTAGGCAGCCGATTCAGGAAGCGCAGGCTGTTGATCTGCCCCGTAACCAGGTGATCGAGCTCGCGAAACGAGCGTTCCGTGAGGTGACCATCGCAAAACATCTGGTAGTAGTTACTCTTCTCCTTGGCGAGGCAGCGCGTGAGCAGCAGGTGATAGTCCTCGTCCTCCTTCAACTCTCTACTGAGCGCCTGGATGTCGCGCATGACAGTATCGATGTTTTTCTGGCATTGCTCCTTCAAGTGCTCGGCAATACGTGGTGAAAAATGGATCTGTGCTTCCAGCGCCGGAATCTCCGCCAGCAAGTGCTGCTGAGCATGCAGCAGGCCTTCCTCGTAGGCAAGGCGGTCTGCCAGCGGCGACTTGTTGAGCTTCAGGAATCGAATCAGCCATTCCATGGTCAATCCTTGCACCACCAAGGTGAACAGCACAGCGCCCATGACCAGTGTTTCTAGCAGCGCCGAATACTCGAAACGTGGCAAGCTGAGTACAATGGCCAAAGCGATAGCGCCGCGCAATCCACCCCAGAACATCACTGTCTGATAATCACGCTGCACCACCTCGGCACCAGGAATTCTGCTGACCAGCGGTACCAGGCCGTAAATCACGATGAAACGCGACAGCAACATCGCCAGCACTACCCACAGGAGGATGTCGGCCTCATGCCACAGCGCCAGCAGATTAATCTGCAGCCCCACCAGCAGGAAGATTAGCGCATTTGCCAAGAACGCCAAGTATTGCCAGAAGTGCTCCATGTACTCGGCGATGGAAGGCGAGATCTTGGCACGGCCCCAGCCAGCCAGAGTGATCCCGGCAGCCATCGTGGCCATGATGCCGCTCACGTGGAACACCTCCTCGGCGATCAGGAACGAGCAGTAAGCGAGCACCGTCGTTAGCGTAATCTCGATGAAAGCATCACCCTCAACATGTCCGATCGCCCAACTCACTACCAGCGCCAAGAACCAGCCGACGATCATTCCGCCGAAGAACACCACAACGAAGTCAAGCGTGCCTGCCGCGACCGTGCCCATGGAGATGCTGCCGGCGACGATAATCCCTACCAGCAACCGCGCGAGCACTAGCGCCGTGGCGTCGTTCAGCAAGCTCTCTCCTTCCACGAGCACGGTGAGGCGCCCGGGCGTGCCTAGCTGCTTGAACAGCGAAATCACTGCCACCGGGTCGGTGGCGCTCAGAATAGCACCCAGCAACAAGGCGGGGGCGGGCTCCAGCGGCGTCGCCAGCCATACCAGCACGCCGATGATGCCGGTGGATAACAACAAGCCGGGAACAGCAAGTGTCAATACTGGCAACAGGTTACGCTGCAGTTGGCGCACATCCAGGCTCAGAGCCGATTCGAAGATCAGTGTGGGCAGGAAGACATACAGCACCAAGTCGGGCGTCAGCTCAAAGGCAGGGAGCAGACCAGCATAGCCGGAAAAATGCTCAGCAATCCATGCCAAACCGCTTCCAACCAGCACCAGCATGATGGTGAGTGGCAGCTTGAAGCGTTTACACAGCTCTTGCGTCACCGCGGCAATAATCAGCAATCCAACGAGTCCGGCAACGGTATGGCCCAGTTCAGATTCGTGCATGACTCCACTCCATCTGCCCCGACTTAGGTGACCCGGTTTCCGTATTCACGATGAACCGGCAAGTCGGGCAATATTGACGCCTACACGGGAATGAACTCCGTAGGCAGTATATAGGAAAAAATAAATACTCTTTTTTATCGAGACCGAATGTACTGAAAGTTCGATTGGTTATCCAACACAGGAATGATCAGAACAAGTTCTCGAAATTTACAATTAAAACAAAATATTATACATCTCTGATGCAGACTTCGATCATTCAGCACTTACACACAAACTGGAGTCTACCATTGATATTTGTGGATGACACCCGTTATCGCAGCTGTTGCTTTCGTTGTTATTTATCTGAATAAGTAGTAGATTAATTTAGTCTGACTCTCCTCTATAAACATTTTGGAGAAGTAAATGGTTGCATTACATTTATTTGAAAAAGGAGGTAAGTTTATTGATAACAATATATTTTGATAACCTGGAAAATTTAGCATCTAAATTCATAAGAAGACAGAAAAACAAGAATTATGTGTTGAGTAGCGTAATATCAACATATTTACCACAGGCTCTTAAGTCCATGCATCGTCGCTGGAAAGGCGGCGACCAATTAATACCTTCGTCTTCAATAATACTTTTAGAAATATTCTTATTAACGATTCTTGCCAATTGGATAGAAATCAAGTTGCATTCTATGCAGTTGTAATAGCAGAAATCTTTCCGATGATCCTGGCGCAATGACAATGGAAGCGATACGGTAATCACGATCGCTTGTCTATAAGCCAATTAGCCCGATAGCGCTTACCAGCTGACTGTAAGTCAAAAGGTTTTATTTTTCATCGGTATTCTAATTTCATACAACAAAATACTGAGATTAGATTCAAATAAACAAATATTCGACCAACCTGTGATAGCTGTCAAAGCTAAATTAATGCATTTTTAAAAATCAAAAAAACCTTGCCATCACAGGATGCAAGATATTAATTATTACTGAAAGGTTTTTTATGACTCCGATATCAAACAAGAGTGAGATTCGTTCTCATACTGCCCTACGAGGCTTGGCAGCTTTGATAGTCGTCCTCGTCCATTTTCGTTCCTTTTTCCACCCATCAATTCATCCAGATGAAGTGACATTTTTTCTTGCAAAAGGTTATCTCTGGGTAGATTTTTTCTTTATCCTCAGTGGGTTTGTATTGTCATATGTTTATGGCATCGAACATCCTGAACGCCGCACTTTTCGCGACATTACTCACTATTTGATTGCTCGTTTTGCCCGAATATATCCATTGCACCTGATATCGCTTATAGCTGTATTTTTATTCTTTATCACCGTTGCATTGATTAGCTGGAGCCAGAATGGAACATTCTGTTGCGTGTTTGATGGTTCCTTGCGAAGCCCTGATTCCCTGCTAGCCAATCTATTCCTTGTTCATGCCTGGGGTATGTTTGACTGGGTAACGTGGAACTTTCCATCATGGTCTCTCAGCGCAGAATTTTTTTGTTATCTGATCTTTGCGACTCTTCTTACCATGGATAGCGGTAGTCGAAAACTAGCCTTGATTGCGTTGTTATGTATCGTGTTGCTTTATTATGGTTTTCACCTTATTACCAGTGGCGATGTAGATGAGAATTTTCGTTTCTCTGTTGTACGCGCTACATCAGCTTTCTCAATTGGCATCGTGTTGTTCCTGGGCCGCCAAACGATTTCTGCTCTCTCGGAGAAATGCTTAACGCACATTCAAATCACAGCAAGCATTACCCTTTTGCTGACACTACACTTTGGCGTGCCCGATGTTATTTCCATCAGTTTAATGGCACTGATCGTCTTGGTTACATGGGAAGATCGTGGCTCTTTATGCAATTGGCTCGCAACGCGCCATATTCATACTATTGGATTATTTTCATACTCAATTTACATGTGGCATTATCTCATCAAATTCATTGCACAGAAAGATTGGGAATACTATACAGGATTACCGTTACAAAGCAGTATACCGGGGTCGGCGATATTCGTTGCCTGTTTAACAGGTTTGATTATTCCGATTTCAGCTTGGAGCTATCGATCTCTGGAAATGCCTGCTCGCAGGTGGATTAGTATTCGATTGAATTGCTTACTTGAAACTAAGTATGCGCCAAAATATACATGACATATGCAGTTGTAAACGCAAAAACTGAAGGAATTCTTCCGTGTCTGACTAAACTTACCAATTCCTGATCAGAGCATGTTACTGGATCGTCAAGAAAGCTGGCGATCCTAATCAAATAGCAACGTCAGCGTCACCCCGTTATTGCTAGGTGGTTAATCAGAAGATCAAATCACGGCTAAACTTAGGGAAATTGGAGATAAATTAAAAATTAAGCATTAAATTACTCCGCCCCCAAACTCCTCGTGTTCAACACCCAGGTATCTATGTGCTGGCGTAGTGTTTCAATGGTGCAATAGCCATTAGTCAGTAAATGAAAGCCGACAGCATCCTCCCCGATAACAGTAGGAAACCCTCGTACTCTCCACTGAATAGCCTGACGAAAATGCTGTTGGGTTACTTGTTTAGCCGCATCCGAGGCAAATACTTGCGAAAATTGCGCAGCAGGGAAACCCACACTCACTGCCAGTTGAATCAACACTTCCACTTGTGTCACATCAGCCTGTTCGGCGTAAAAGGCATATTGAACAGCAACTAGCAGCGGAAAGGTATACGATGAATCAATGAGTGAAGCACTGACTACAGCACGGCAGGCTGGCTCGGTATCGTAAATGAAGCCTTGCGGCAGGGCGCCTTCAAATTTAAAGGACTGCCCGGTCATCTGCTGTACGCTATGCCAGTGATGCAATATCTCAGCGCGCTTTTCGGGTGCAAGCGGTTCGGTTGTGCCAGAACGCAACCCGCCCACGACCAGCCTGATTGCCAAGCGCTCACCATATTCATGCCTGATTGCCTCGATCACAGGCGAAAACCCCCAACACCAGGAACACATGGGATCAGCTATGTACCACAGCGTGCGCTCATTCATGCCAGCAAATAAGGTTGGTGAAAGATAACTTATGCTGCGGAGCGTGACGCTTTTTTACGTTCATGCTCCAGCAACAGGCGTTTACGTATGCGTATGCTTTTTGGCGTAATTTCCACTAATTCGTCATCGGCAATAAATTCTATGGCAGATTCCAGCGTCAATTGAATGGGCGGCGTCAATACAACCGCCTCATCATGGCCCGATGCACGGATGTTGGTCAATTGCTTGCCTTTGATTGGATTGACCACTAGATCATTGTCACGGCTGTGAATACCGATCACCATGCCTTCATAAACCGGATCGCCCGGGCTGACGAACATGCGGCCACGTTCCTGCAGTTTCCACAGCGCGTAGGCCACAGCTTCACCATACTCGGCAGAAATCAGCACGCCATTTCTGCGCGCTGCGATTTCCGGTCGCATCGGCGCATATTCATCAAAGACATGACTCATCATGCCGGTGCCCCGCGTCATGGTCATGAATTCCGATTGGAAACCAATCAAACCGCGGGCAGGAATCCGGTAATCGAGCCTGACCCGGCCATGTCCATCCGATACCATATCGAGTAAATCACCGCGGCGCGCACCGAGCGCCTCCATCACGGCACCCTGGTTTTCCTCATCGACATCCACCGTGAGCACTTCGAAAGGCTCACATTTTTCACCATCAATTTCACGAATGACCACTCGCGGACGCGAGACAGCCAGCTCATAACCTTCTCGCCGCATATTCTCCAGCAATATAGTCAAATGCAATTCCCCGCGGCCGGAAACCAGGAACGAATCAGTCTCGCTGGTTTCTTCCAACTTGAGGGCGACATTGGTTAGCAGCTCTTTTTCCAGCCGTTCACGCAGCTGCCGGCTAGTGACAAATTTTCCTTCCTTGCCCGCAAAGGGCGAGGTATTGACCTGAAAAGTCATGGACAAGGTCGGTTCATCCACCTTCGGCATCGGCAACGCCTCGGGGTGATCGATATCCGCCAGGGTAGTGCCAATGCTGAGTTCTTCAATGCCATTGATCTGGACAATATCACCAGCTGACGCTTCACTCAGCGGGACGCGCTCAAGGCCACGAAAACCGAACACTTGATTGACGCGCGCTTTTTTGGGTGTTTGGTTTCCTGTCATCACCATCACATCCTGGGCTGGCTTGAGACGGCCGCGTGTAATCCGCCCTACACCTATTCGACCAACAAAGCTCGAATAATCAAGCGCACTGATTTGTAATTGCAACGGTTCATCAGGATTACCTGTAGGCTCTGGCACATGCTTGAGAATGGTTTCGAACAGCGGGCGCATATCCGGGCTAGTTTGTTTCGGATCAAGCGTGGCGTAACCATTGAGCGCAGACGCATACACCACCGGAAAATCCAGTTGCGCTTCGGTTGCATTCAGTTTATCAAACAGATCAAAGGTGTGATTGATCACCCAATCCGGCCGCGCACCCGGACGATCGATCTTGTTGATTACCACAATAGGCCGTAACCCCAGTGCCAATGCCTTTTTGGTGACAAAACGCGTTTGTGGCATGGGACCTTCCACGGCATCCACCAGCAACAACACGCCATCCACCATCGATAACACACGCTCGACCTCTCCGCCAAAATCCGCATGCCCTGGTGTATCAACAATATTGATATGCACTCCTTCGTAATCGACCGCACAATTCTTGGAAAAAATTGTAATACCCCGCTCGCGTTCGATATCGTTGGAATCCATGACACGTTCAGCGACATGCTGATGCGCGGCAAATGTCCCTGCCTGATGCAGCAGTTTGTCTACCATTGTGGTTTTGCCATGATCGACGTGAGCAATAATAGCGATGTTACGGAGTGGGCGTGACATATGGTAAGTCCCTAAGAATTAAGCTGAAGATGTAAAAAAACAAAGGATTATATCAGGAAATCAGTGACATAATTACCTTTAACCTGTCTTTGTCCACAAAAAACCTTTCATCAAATGAGTATGCCTCTTACGTGTTTGCACGTATTTTTCTGAAGAGTGTATTTCGATAACCTATCGGCGTAGTAGAACCTAAAACGGCATGTATAAGGTTTTTTGTCTCTGCCACCTGGGCAATATCTGACTCAATATTACGTGCCACGAGGCGATAGTATTTCTCACTTTCCCACACTCATCTTGCGAAGGAGGCTATGGACGTCACGACTATCAAGGAGAGGCAGGACAACGCGCCGCTCATTGCAACCCCTCTGGAACCTGGCTGATATAAACACACTTCTATTCCCTTCTTTATTTAAGCGTTATTTTTCTATCCGAGAATAGTGGGTACGGGAGGTTTGATATGGCTATCAAAGTCTGGGTTCATTGGTTGAGTGGATATCAGCAACAAATTGCGCGTGAAATGACGGATCTTTTGATCCGGCAGGGCATCGATGTACAAGACCATGATGATTATCTTTCCACTTATCCTGGTGTGATCTTCAGTAATGAAGTCACGCCAAAAATCTGCCAACAGCTCCACGAACTGAGCCGAAACGGCCAAATACAAATTCTTGTCTGTTGTGATGCGGCCATGCCGAGCGATGCCGTCTGGCAGCTATTGGAAGCAGGTGCCGCAGATATTTTGGTGGGTTCGGGATGGCATACGATAATCCACGAGATCATTTCTCGCCTCCAACGCTGGGAGGCGGTGGATCGCATGGTGCATTCACCCCTCGTACAGAATGTGCTAGTGGGAGAAAGCCAAGCTTTGAAAACGATTCTGCGTCAAGTCGTAGAGGTGGCCCATTTTACCGATGCTTCGGTTTTGGTCCTCGGTGAAAGTGGCACAGGCAAAGAATTGCTGGCGAATCTCATCCATACCCTGGACCCCCGCCCCGACAAAGGCGATCTGGTCATTCTGGACTGCACGACCATTGTCCCGGAATTGTCCGGCAGCGAGTTCTTCGGCCATGAGCGGGGTGCCTTTACGGGTGCGGCATCCTCGCGTGACGGTGTGTTTGCGCTGGCAAACGGCGGCACCCTGTTTCTCGATGAAGTAGGGGAATTATCACTTACCTTACAAACCCAGTTGCTGCGTGTCATCCAGGAACATACCTTTAAACGCGTCGGCGGCAACGCTTGGCAGCGTACTTCTTTTCGTTTGGTTTGTGCCACTAATCGTGATCTCTGGGCGCAGGTTCAGCGCGGCGAATTCCGCGCCGACCTCTACTATCGTATCGCCAGTTATGTCTGCCATTTGCCCCCCTTGCGGGCGCGCTCTGAGGACATTCTGCCATTGGCCAGCCACTTCCTGAAGGTTAGCTACCCTGATCAAGATCCACCCGAGTTGGATGCCCCCGTGCAGGAATACTTGTTGCGCCGTGAATATCCCGGTAATGTGCGCGATCTCAAGCAAGTCATTGCCCGCATGCTATGTCGTCACGCTGGAAAAGGTGCTATCACGGTGGGTTGCATTCCGCCAGATGATCGGCCAATGTGGACGGAGGACTGGAAAGAATGGCGCGACACGGGCTTCGAACGTGCGATACGTATCGCGCTGAATCGCGGCGTAGGACTTAAGGCCATTAGCCGGAACACTGAAGAGACGGCGTTCCGTATCGTGTTGGAGCAAGTAAACGGTAATACGCAACAGGCTGCCCAGCTCTTAGGGGTAACTGACCGCACTGTTCAAAACTGGAAGAAAGATAGATCATTGACCCATAAGACCGAACAATTTTTGTAATTGTTTTGGTTATTCGATGACTCGCTTCGCAAGCTGTGTGCCAGTGGGTATCACCCTACGTCGCCAAGCTGTGCTGATCAAGTTTTCAAAATTTCTTCCCAGAATCAAGCTTTCCTGGAAGGGCGGCAAGCGCAATGCCTTGATTTTTGCAAGTTCGACCGCCGGGTGCAGCCAGGGACCATCCGAGCCGAACAAAAGCTTAGTCGCTCCTGCCCGTTTGACCGCTTGTTCCAGCAGATCAAAGCGTCGTACGCCAGAGGTATCGGCATACATATTGGGATGGCGAACCAGATGGTCAATCATGGACAATTGGGCGCGCCAGTCATCGGCAAAGCTGCCAAGATGTGGAATGATAAAATTGACGTCTGGATACTCCTGGGCCAGCAGTTCACAAACAGATACTTCACCCGCGACATCGTACAGCACCGGCAAAGCATAGACCCGTGCAGCCGCACAGATCTCCCGCGTGATGGCAGCATCGTGACGGTGTACCTTGATACCAACGAATCCGTAGCGTTTAACGGCTATGCCAACCAGCTCGTGCACATGCCCTCGATCCCGTTCAGCATGCGCGAAGGCAAAGCCGTAAAAGCGCTCAGGCTTGCTCGTCACAATGCGCGCCACTTGCTGATTGGCGACGGTGTAGTTCGAATGAAATGCAGAAAACAACACCGTGCGATGAATCCCTGCTGCCGCTGCGCGGCGCAAATAATTCTGCAAGGGTGCCCGGGTATCCCATGGTCCGGTTAGGCCATCACCTATTCCGGCGTGGCAGTGGCAATCGATGATCATAAGGCGATGTCTCTCTTCACGTCGTAGTCCTCGTTTATCCAACCACGTACCTGCCTGACCACCTGCTGCGTCAGCAGGACGCCGATTTTGGGGTCGCTCATACAGTCTTCGCCGACCCATTGCGTCGTGCAGCTATCTAAAGCAGGGGGTGTTTCACAATTGCCGCAATCGCCGTGGTGAACCGCGATCAGATACCGCCTCTTTGATTTTTTATCCCAATACCAAACCGGAGACCCGCTAATGCCTTGAGAGGTATCGGCGGCATAGGTAATAAGTTGACGGACTGGCCGCTTTCCCGCAGTGGAACTCACACTTCTGACCGTGGCTGGAAGAAGTATGGACCGGCCGTTGTCATTTTTTCGATAGCCGCAAATATTGAGCGCTTTTCCAGTCAGCGTCCGTATGCCATATTCGGGTAAGACATCGACGGGCAGCAAGAAGGTGCCGTCTACTTCTCCCGCGTTGCCCCAGAAACTTAGCGTCTTGTTCTTCAGTTTACTAAATCTTCGATACGCGATGGGTGGGTTGGGCAACCTGATCAGGCCGAAATCGAAGCGTGAGTCGAAGTGACTGGACCGCCAATTGGGGTGTGACTGCCAATCATCAGGCTTCGTCTTCGAATACCAAAATGGAATTCGCAAGCCATCGGCGCCGGCGGCAACATGGATGGCGACTACTTTGGCAGGTGTAGCAGGATCGTTTTGCCAATTCGCATCAAAAACATGCGCAGCCGTGAGCACGTGCCGCGGACCGACGAGCGTACCGGTCGCAAAGGATTGTTTGATTTCCTCATTTGGCCATTCTAAATACACCCGCAAGCGGCATATCCACCTGAACGGCACTTTCGTCATATCGATACGACGTCCAGCCGACAAGCGGCCGGAGGCGCTTTCTTTGCCCCATTCCCGTTGGGACTGACGGGGGTCGACCGGCTCGTCAAAACTGTCGATCGCGGTACCGAGACCCAGGAAGGGGTAGACATACGTCACCGGCGGGATCCAGATCGTGGCGAAGCATTTCCTGTTGCCACAAGTGAAGCGGGGCGAGAACGAAATCACGCCTTTCCCGAAATATTTGCGTTCGAAAGTATTTCCGGGTGGCCGCCAGAATTTGATATTCAATGGATGGCTGTTGATGGTTTGTGCACGCTTCAGGCGTTCCGCGCTCGGCTTGAGGCCATAAGCGCGTCCCGCCGTTTCGAGAAGGCCACCTCCGCCATACTTGATTTTGTAAAAGTGGCCTGGAACGGGGGTATCGCTCACCAAGGAATTTGCTTTTTCGAACTGTGAGCCGTCACAAGAGATCCCTGGTCCTGGAGGATTGAACGAACCGAACAGCGCATCCGTTTCGTCAAATGGGTTCTCCAGCCCCAACTCCATCGACCCCAAGGCGCTCATTTCAGCTCCGGAGTCTCGTCAGAGCAGAACACTCCGCACGAGAACGATCCAGTCCCGCTCATACTGGTGCGTTTGCAAGGACTCCATTTTTTGGACTGCGGAAGCCATACCCAGCAACGCGTGACGACTGTTCCGTTCAACCCACTAGAGGGTCCAGTAAATTTCTGACACATGCCTTGGCAAAAGTTTTTCGCATTCGTCGCCGTCATAAGTGAAGGACCCTGTTCCTGGAGACGTCGAACATTACCCTTCGTCGGACGTAACCAGGCGTCGAAATAGTACCAATTTTTCTGGTCACGGTGTGTTTCGAGTTCGCCGGTACTGCTTTCTGCATCGAACGCACTGAATGGAGATTCCAGCTCGAATTCATCCAGCATGTCTACTTCTTTCAATCCACTCGAGAAATCTTGCGATGGGACGGAATTCATCATGTTGTTCTTCGATGCTCCCAATACAACGATCTTGTCACCACGGCGCAGCCATCGGCCTTGTTGCGCTGTGCCGGGCATCCCTAATTGTTTGGATTCACTCAAGTGGAGATAAGGCAGATGTTTCCGAGCCGCACTCATAATCGCTTCATTAACGACGAGCTCCGCGTCGATGTCGGGCGATGACAAGGCTGCCTGGCGGATCGCTGTGCCTGCAATACGGACAAAGCGCCGTGCCCTTTCCAATTCTGCTTCTTCCGCGTTCAAGCCACTGACTTCAAGTTCCAGTGCTTTGCTCAGCGCTGATCCCACAGCACCACCGATCGCCGTGCCGACGCCCGGTATTGGAATAAAGGAGCCCAATACTTTGCCCGCGACCGGGAGTGCTGCCTTTGCCAGGGTTTTCAGCCCTCTGCCCAGTACAGGCAGCACGCGTTTGCCGATGAAGCGACCCGCTTTCTTGATGCCCCTGCCTATTCCCTTGAACAGCTTGCCGAGAAACTGATCCAGCTCTTCCTCGCTGGAAATCGATAACAATTCCGCAGCGAGTTCGATTTCTTCCACTTCGCTGAAGGGGCTTTCCAGCGCTATTTCGAGCTCTCGCTGATTGGTGACCAGGCCCGTTGGGTTCAAAGTTGACCGGATACTCTCTTCGATCGATTTGTGTCGGGGTGTTGGATACCAACAGAAAGCATAATTATCTGGGTCGAGACCATGGGATCTTATTTGCCGGTGATGTACACCCATCCGTACATAAAGATTGCCGGTCTCGCCGACATAACCAATGTGGCCACTGGGCGAGCGACTGCGGAAAATGAGAAGATATACTCCCCCTTGCTGAGGTGCACTGTTCCATTGCGACAATGGATAACATCGTCCGCTATCCCATAATGCCTGGTGTTTTGCTTTCATGCGGCGCACGAGCGTTTGAAAATTGGTTTGAAAGTCTACAGGCAATTCCATTTCCAGCCATTCGCCTTCGTAACCTGCATCGAACTCCATTTCCTCCGCTGACGGCTGGCCACCCCGCCTTTCGCAAGCGGACCTCAACGCCTCTTCGGTATCGGGACCGGCAATACCGGTTGCCCTGAGGCCTTGCTGCCGTTGAAAGCTCCTGACGGCGCTGCGCGTTTCCGGTCCCATGGTGCCTGTCACCGGCAATTGCGTGCCCAGCACCTGATTCAGACAGTCTTGCAGCCAGCGCACTCGCTCCGAGCCAAACGGTACCGGTTCAATCGGATAGGGCTCGCTTACGATACCATAAGGTTCACGCATTATCCCCCACGGCCGCCGACGTCCCCTCAAGATTGGTTTAGGCCTTGAGACCGGAAGGCGGATTGGTCGAGGCCTTGCAGTCGGTGGGCGTTTGACTCCTTTCGGGCGCAATCCCAGCCGAGCGCGCGAGCCGCTGTATCGACGCCCGCCCCCATAAACGCCCCGCCGCCCCCGTTCGCTTTCCTCTTCGAATAGTTCGTTCTGGAATTCGGGTTCGATTTCGAAAGGTATCAAAGGTATCGTTTCAAAGCTGAATTCTTGATTCATGATTCACCTCTTAAAGATGTGGGTCACCCTCTTGACTGACAGGCCGAAGCTGACTGTCCCTTAAGTTGTTCGTTGTTTATTGGCATTTTGGCCTCATGGGCCAATGTGTCCAGCATGTCTATACATCGCTCAATCTCCCTTTCACGATGCCGCGCCGTGAGCAAAAAACTCAGATGGGCTTCTCTGTCATGGCGTGGCCGTGCCAATATGGTTTGAACACCCCACTGAGAAAGACGCTGATGCAGCCGTATCGCCGCTTTCCCCGCGATGCCACGCAGGGTCTGCACCGGAAACCAGCCACCCGTGGAAGACCATCCAATGTGTGCCAATCCTTTGCGGAATTGTCCGATCCGCTGTGCCAGCCTTCGTCTCAGCAGATTGCCCTGAAGTCGGTTGACGGCCAGCGCATGGGCAGCGGCTTGAATAACGGCCACCGAAGGCGGACTGCTATGGACACGCGTGTCGCTTGCGACTGCAAAGCGCCTGAGCAAACGTTCACTCCCTGTGAGCACTGCCACTGGCACGCCCAATCCTTTGGCCAGAGAAGAACCCACCAGGATGTCCGGGCCGAAATGCCCACTCCAACGCAAAACACCTCCCCCGCCATGACCGTAGGGGCCGTACACTGCGGGTGCTTCTCCCAAGATGCCGAGCGCCTGCGTATCGTCCAGAACCAGCAGGCCGCCAAAACGCCTGACAATTTCCAGATAGTCACCGATAGGCGCTGCCGTGCCACATGCGGGACAGAAGCCATTGGCGACCACCACCGGATATTTCCTGTTACGCGCCTGAAGCGTAATTTTCGATAAAAGCGCATTGGCATCGTGGTGGCGAAAGGGGTGAACAGCCACCCCTCTTGCGCTTAAACGCTCCATCCCCCAGCGGGCAATCGCATAGGTTCCCTCGTCCAGATACAACGTTACCGGCTGCTGGCACAACATCCCGAATAAGTCCCAGAAGAGATGCAAGGTAGAAGGCATCAGCACGCCTCGCTCGCAACCCTGTAACCGTGCCAGTTTCTGAGCGAATTCCTCGGCGCCGGGCGGCTCGGCCAGTGCAGCCGGCACACCCAAGGTGAGCTGCTGCCAGGGCTGCAGCAGCCGGCTCGGGTGGTGCAATCCAAGGTAGAGGGCCGAGGTAAAGTTGATCATGGCGGCGCATCTCAACTTACCCGCTGTTGGCTTGCCAGCCGCCTCTGCAACAACACCGATGGCAAAGTGGAATCCACGCGCGCATTCACCGTCGGATCAGCCGACAGATCCACGCCCGTTGCGGCTCGGTAAGCATGGATGTAGCCCTGCGCCTGCGGACGGAAGAACCGTGCCCAATTGAGCGCCTTCACCGGCTCGAATTCATCGCTCCAGTGACCCCAGCGGATGGAAAGCAATAGCTGCTCGCCGAACATGCCCAGGTTACGGAAGTGCAATACACTGGTGTCGGTCCATCCCTGCAGTTTCTTCATCGCATCGACACGATCCATCCAGGGTTCAGGGTAAGCCACCATGATGCGGGTCGGCAGCAATTCCCGGAATTCGGGTCTGGCGAGTAGCCACTGCTGCATCAGCATTTCGATACGGGAAGTCGACGGCAAATCGCCGAACTGGTTATGCGCGCCCTGGGAAAGGATCAAATGCACTTCCTTGAGGGCATTGAGCACCGGGAAGGCATCGGCCTTGACTGTGGTATCGTCATCCTGCTTATAGAACACGGTGCACAAGCGCAACAAGTGGTGGAAAGCTTCCAGGAATTTCGAGCGTGTGTCTACCGGGCGAAAATCCTGCACCGCCTTGCCTTCCAGCCGCAGACCGTAATGATGATCGTACTCGTAGTTGCGGCGATTAATCGTCAGCCGATGTTGCTCATCCTGAATGTAGCTCCATAGCAGATTGTTAAGCGGGCGCAAGGGATCCATCTCCAGATTGGCGAGCGGGTCTTTGGCAGACGAGCGTATGTTCTGGAAGCGTCGAGAGAGGGCGTTCATCGTTTGTACCAGCATGCCTTCTTCGTGCCAGTAAGACCAGATGAGCTCCAGCAAGCAAGGGTTGGCAAGCTTGTCTTGCAATATCCCGAAGCAATTATCGAGTATTTCAGCTTGTTCAACTCCGAAATTTCTCGGAGTGGCGTTTTCGAACACGGTTGTCTTGATGGGAATATCTGGTAATTTTCGGCGAATAACCGCGAGATAAGGCAGGGTTTTGTCGCCATTTACGGGTACGAGATATTGACCGAAAGCGTTGCTCAATCCCACGTCTGGAATGGGTAAATCCCTGCGATCGAGATAGGCATCATCACGATTTGGGCGATTCGAATTCAGATCAAAAGGTAACGGCTCCTGCTGGACGCCGCAATTGACCATCACGAAGGCTTCGGTAGCCGCCTTCACGACGCGATAGGTATCAGAATCGGTAAAGGAAAGGAAGCGTTGCTTTTGCAGGCGAACGTATTCTATTTGCTTCTTAGGAAAACGCCCATCTTCAAAGCTATATTCTGGACTGTTTTCTGAATTTGGAGGCTCCCCACCGCAAAAAATCCAATCCATGAAACGAAGATAATTATTGAACGAGAGTGCATCGGTGCTATTACGGATACCTGTCCAAAACGCGGTGTCTTCCGTGAAAGAGGTCTCCGTGCGCGTCAGCGAGACGTTAAGATTGCCTCCAACATTGGTTATGGGTGACCGCTTTGAGAAGACAGTTGCTGCCAAGGTAGTGGAAGCACTTCCTATTTCACTCATTGTGACACTGACCTTCGTTTCACCAACATGCCCACGGGTATTGAGATGCACTATATCCCGTGTGGTATCCGATTCATAAAAACTACCGCCACTTGTTGTCCATCTGAATACCCGGTTTCCCGGTTGTACTGCTGCTGAAGCTCTGAAAATCCACGTCGTTCCCTCATCAGCCTGAGCACAAGCGTTAAATTCTGATCCTTGGCAGTCTTCTGTGAGAGCTCCCCATTCAATGTTAAACCTTAATGGGACGACTATTGTTTTGGTGATGCAGTTTCCCGGGGTAACCGTGATGATCTCTGGTTTAGAGCAAACTTCAAAAGCTTCACAACAGATTTCATAGTCGCCAGCAGGTACTTCAAAAATGGCGAGAGCATCTTCATTCGTTTCTTTCCTATAAAAAATCTTTTCTTCACAAGAAGAATCATCCGAATATTCTCCGACGTTTTCTTTCGTTCTAGATCTCTGCCGAGTTTGCCCTCCGCTTTCTTTACTTTGAAGGGTAACTCGAGCATTTCTTATTGGGGTATTTTGGATTTTGGGGTCGTCAGCGGTTACCAAAATGGTCACTTCGCCCAACTGTGTATTTTTTGTAGACATGGACTTCTCCTTAATAAACTTAATGCTCAATATTTGATTGCCAATTTAAACTCCGGTGTTTCGTGTCTCCAGTCTTGTCTGGAGCAGTCTGCGGCTGTTTGCAAGGTGCTGCTGAGTGCCCAGTGGGTCAGCAATTTACCCAGAATGGTGCTTTCCTGTTCCGGGCTCAGGCGACCGTCAGCACGCGCCTGGCCGATCACGGCAAAGACCAAGGTAGGCGGGGCACGGTACATTTTCGAAGGATCTTGCTGCCAGAGCCGGAAAAGCGCTTGAAGATGCTGCGGTTGACGGTTGCGCACCTGCAAGGCTTCAGCCAGACTGCGGCCCCGCAGGCATTTGGGTCGGTGGTTGATCAATAGTGCGACCAAGCCTGGTAACGTTGCCTGCAAGGCGTCATAGTTCCGCCGTTGTGCGGCGCCCAGCCCACTTAGCGGGTAAAACGCCTCCCACAGCCTAGTTAAGCGTTCCCATTGCGGATGGGGATAGAGCGCTTCGCCTATGGCGCAACTCAGCTTGACGCGAATCCAGGGAGGAGGGTGCGGATCATCCCGATTCAAATGAAACACGAAGGCACGTGGCAAGCTGACCACGCCCATGAGGCCCAGGGTAGAAGCGATGCCGATCCGCGCAACCGACCAAAGATCAGCCACGATCTCGGAAATCCACCGCTCCCATAACGACCAGATGGCGCTATGCGAGCCGCTACCGCGTTGCATTCCCTGCAGAACGGGCTGCAGTGAATTCACCAGATTGAGCAGAGCGGCAGCCTGATGACCGACCTCGTGAATCAGCGAAGAGGCGATACCGCTGCCAATCATCCGTTCGCGCGGCACGCGTATCACCGCGACCGGATTTTCACCACCGCCTGGCAAGCGCGTTCGTGCGCGTCGGATAGCGGCTCCGGCACCACGATCAAGATAGCAGATGACAGGAGGCACATCGTAATAATGACCCGGTAGTGTCAGAGCATCGGCAGAAACGACATCGAGTCCAGAAAGCCAAACGCCGGTTTCATGTTCGCTGCGTTGCGTCAACACATCGTTGAATAAATCAAACTGGGTCAACACGGTATTGAATCTGAGCCGCAGAAGCGAAAACAGTCGCTGCGCTTGCGCTGGGCTGGCGCTTTGAGCAGAGGGGCTATGCAACCAGCGGATATAGCGCTCAATCAATCTTCTGAGTTCCCGCCGGCCTTTTGTGAGATGTTGCTCAATACTGATTTGTGCTGCTGGTAAAATAGCCGCCGCCGGCACCATCGTTTCATGCAATGCGAAAGGCTTGATGCGTTTCAATCGGGTCATTAAGGCGCGAGCTTCCTGCTCGAGCATCCATGTGGCGTAGGAAACGGCGGCCATGATGGTCAAGCTCCAAACAAAATGATTTTGTTGCCACGACGCAGCCAGCGGCCGCTCTTTGCGCCGCGTCCGCAAGAGGGACAAGCTGTCCCCATTGCACCGCCAGGCGTGACGGCAGGGGCGCCACTGACCAGACCTGGCGCGAGTTGACGAGCGGCGGCCAGCACGGCCGATTGCGCCACCGCTCTCGGATTCGACGTGGGTGGCGCGGAGGCTGCTTTTTTGGCTGCCGTGCCGGCAAATTGAACAAATCTTTTTGCGACCTCGTATTCCTGGTCTTCCAGACTTAACCCTTCCAATTCCAAACCAAAGATTCGGCCTGCAGTGGACGCAACCTGACTGCCGATTTTGGCACCGCTACTGCCACCAAAATAGCCGCCGATGGCACTGCCCACCATGGGCAGGGCTTTTTTGGCTGCGCCTTTCAAGAGCCCGCCGAGCTGTTGGCCTACCGGCGATTTGATAAACTGGCCCGCAGCCCGGCCAACCCTTTTAATGAGGCTGCCCAAAAATTGCTCCAACTCCGCTTCGCTATTGACCTCCAATAGCTCAGCAGCGAGCTCCATGGCTTCCGCTTCACTAAAAACACCTGTTTCAGCGCCCCATTCGGTTTCGCCGTCTTCGTATTGTTCATATTCATAATTTTCCAGCTCAGAGTTGGCTTCCAGGGTAGTACGGTCAATATCGTGCATGGTGTGATCCTCCTCGAGAAATGCATTGCTGGGGGTTGTTCAGGCATTGAGAATAATGATGTTGCGGCCTCGCCGAATCCATCGGCCACTCCGGCTCTTGCCCATCGATGCACTCGTTCCCGCACCCGCACCTAGCAAAACAGGTGCATATTTCTGTGCGGCTTTAGTGGCTGCAGCTTGGGCAGCACGCCGTGGATCAATGGAAGCGGGCGCTGAAACTGCATTTTTAACGGTGTTAGCAGCGAAGCGAACGAATTGTTTGCCACCTTCGAATTCGCGGTCTTCCTGACTCAATGCTTCAAGTTCAAGTCCCAGCGCCTTGCCTGCTGCTGAAGCAAGACCACTGCCAATCTTGGCACCCAACGGTCCACCGACAAAGCCACCCAGGGCACCACCCGCAATCGGCAAGGCTTTTTTAGCAACGCCCTTGAGCACTCCTCCTACCGCCCGACCGATGGGAGATTTCACCACCTTCTTGAGGGCGCTCCCCGCCTTCTTGATTAATTTGCCTAGAAAGAGATCGAGCTCTTCTTCGTTGGTGACTTCCATAAGCTCGGCAGTCAACTCCATCACCTCGCTCTCGTTAAATACTTCGCCCCACTCTGCTTCCTCAAACTCGAATTGCTCGAATTGCTCATTCTCAAATTGCTCGTTCTCGTATTGTTCGCTCTCAAAACTGCTCATTTCAGGATTGAATTCGAATGCGTTTTCGCTCTCATACATGGCTGATTCCTCCAATTTTTAAGTTTTTCCGTCAGGGCAACTTATTCAACTTCTGCCGCCTTCATTAAAAATAGGAGCAAATAACGTGCCAGAAATCATTGTTATCCAGACGTTCGCCAGGTAGAATAGTTAATACATTGAAAATAAAATGAAATAATCAGCCAGCCTTCGACCACAGCATGAAAGTGACGACATACAAGTTGGCGAAGTTGGTTTCGGTAAATGGAGTAAATACCCTGTGAAAGGCGAAAAATGTTTCGGCCATATCATATGGCGTTGATAAAACCAGCCGACTTTGTGGGTTGGAAACTGCGTAACGCTCAGATATTTACTGTACCGCAGTTAAGGAAGATGACATATGCTGTTGCTTGTTTACCAAGAAAACATCAACAAAGGTGGCAGTATCTCAATATTTGGAAAATAACAGATGTTTACAGGAATTATCGAAGCAGTCGGAGAGATTAAACAGGTTAGCCAGAAAGCCAATGCGCTCGGCCTGCTTATTGCCCCAGGCAAGCTGGATATGAGCGATGTCAAGATCGGTGACAGCATTGCAGTTAATGGCGTGTGTTTGACAGTCACCTCATTAGCCAATAATTTCTTTACTACCGATGTTTCCGAGGAAACTTTGCGCTGCACACATGGCCTGAATAGCATAGGCAATTATGTTAATCTGGAAAAAGCAATGCGGTTAACAGACCGATTAGGTGGTCATTTGGTCAGCGGCCATATAGATGGAGTGGGCGAAGTCACTAAATTCGAACAAGCAGGAGAAAATTACCTGCTGGCGATCAAAGCACCGCCATCGCTGTTAAAATATATTGCGGCAAAAGGATCGATTACGGTCAATGGTGTCAGTCTGACGGTAAACCGTATTCATGCTGATATCTTGGAAATTAACCTTATTCCCCATACATTAGCTGAAACGAATCTGAAACACCTCAAACCGGGCGAAAAATTAAACTTGGAATCAGATATGCTGGCGCGCTATGTTGCGCGTCTACTGGAACTATCTTCTGGAATTTAAGTAACTATGGCAATCAGCACTACCGAAGAAATCATTGCAGATCTCAAAGCTGGAAAAATGGTCATCCTTATCGATGAAGAAGATCGTGAAAATGAAGGCGATCTGGTACTGGCCGCTGACTTTGTCACAGCAGAGGCGATCAACTTTATGATCAAGCATGGCCGTGGGCTGGTCTGTCTCACACTGACCGAAGAGCGCTGCCATCAACTCAAATTGCCGCTGATGGTTTCAGCGAACTATTCATCCCTCGGAACCAACTTTACTGTTTCCATTGAAGCTGCCCGAGGTGTGACAACCGGCATTTCTGCTGCTGATCGCGCCCGCACGATACAAGCCGCGGTTAAAGCGGATGCTAAGCCCGAAGATATTATCCAGCCTGGTCATATTTTTCCGCTCAAGGCGCAAAAGGGCGGGGTGCTGGTACGTGCAGGACATACCGAGGCAGGATGCGATCTGGCACAGATGGCAGAATTAACACCCGCCGCAGTGATCTGCGAAATCCTGAAAGATGATGGTGAAATGGCGCGCCTGCCAGATCTCATTGAATTTGCAGGCAAGCATCACCTCAAAATTGGCACTATCGCAGATCTGATTCACCATCGCAGTCTCACGGAAAGCCTGGTAACACGTATGGCAGAGCGGACCATTCAAACCATCTATGGTGAATTTCATCTAACTGCTTACCATGATAAAACCGCCAATGTTACCCATCTTGCGCTGGTAAAAGGCACGCTTCACCCGGATCAAGAAGTACTGGTGCGCGTGCATGAACCTTTATCTGTAATCGACGTACTGGATATCGACGATCATGTACACTCCTGGAGTATTAATGATGCCATGCGTGTCATTGCCGAGATAGGACAGGGTGTAATCGTGCTGTTGCATCGCAAGGGAGATGCCGCCGTATTGATGGAACGGCTGTTGCAGAGCAAGGCACAGCATCAGGATTTGAACAAAACAGATTTGCGTGACCACGGCATCGGTGCGCAGATACTGAAAGATCTCGGCGTAGGCAAGATGCGTTTACTGGCGACGCCACGTAAAATGCCCAGCATGACTGGTTTTGGTCTGGAAGTGACAGGGTACTTAGAAACGCGGGATAAAAGCGTACTGTTACAGTAAAATTCAGGTTTTTTATTCCTTCAACCATTAATACGCTTACTGGAGTGGGCATGACGTATTATGACAATATCCCGGAAATTGAAACCCAGCTCGATGGCAACGAGCTTCGCATCGGCATCGTAATGAGCCGCTTTAACATTGATATAGGAGAAGGGTTGCTCGGCGCGTGTACCGCTGAATTAACCAAGCAAGGCGTGCAGGGATCAAACATGCTATTGGCTACCGTCCCTGGTGCGCTGGAAATCCCGTTGGCATTACAAAAAATGGCCTTGTCCGATCAATTTGATGCACTCATCGCATTAGGCGCTGTCATCCGCGGCGAAACGTATCATTTCGAAGTGGTATCAAATGAATCAGCACGAGGACTCATCGCTGTTCAGCTCGATACCGGTATTCCGGTGGCAAATGGCATACTCACAACCGATAATGATGATCAAGCGCTTGCCAGGATGGCACAAAAAGGAGTCGAGGCGGCACGCGCCGCGATTGAAATGGCCCATCTTCTGGCCAAACTTGATGAAATGACATAAAAATTGGCTTATGACTGCAACACCACCAGCTTCATCTTTAAAAACCGGCTTTAAATACAAGAAACGCCGCCATCTTGCGCGCGAGCTCGCGTTACAAGGCATTTATCAGTGGCGCGTCGCCAGGAACGAGGTCGGTTTCATTGAAACCCAATTACGTGAAGCAAGTATTTTTCCTAAAGCAGATGAGTCCTTTTTTTATGATTTACTGCGCGGCGTGCTGAAAAATTCAACTACGCTGGAACAACACATTCAACCATGCCTTGATCGTCCCCTCACTGATCTTAGTCCCGTTGAAGCTTCCATTCTTTTGCTCAGCACCTACGAGCTCATGCATCATCTGGAAATTCCTTATCGAGCCATTATCAATGAAGCAATCGAACTGGCCAAAACCTATGGGGGAACCGACGGCTACAAATATGTAAATGGCGTACTGGATAAGCTCGCGGCACAATTGCGCGCGATAGAAATCGAGTCGCAGGCCAAGAAAAAAACTGGATCAGGATAACAATGATTTTCAAAAGAAAACCTGAATAAGTGAGCAAGGTGGATACAGTGCAAGATACACAAAACGCAGAATCAGAAAAAACGTGCAGCGTGCGTTTTAGTAAATCGTGCCATGATCACATTTACAAAAATGCCGTTCGGTCTGAGCTTGTCGAAAGCCAATGTCAGTTACTTAGCGATCCGACAAGCTCACTGCGAATGGTAGTAGCGATTTTACTGGAACGATTCATTCCTGAAACTTCGTTCTAGCTGTCCTCTGGTAAATATTTCTGCTATGGACGGGCTGTGAGTTCAGAATTTGATATTATCCGCCGTTATTTCACCCGGCCGACTCATCGGGCGATACTAGGCATAGGAGATGATGCTGCCCTGATTCCCTATACTGCAACTGCTGATCTGGCCATTTCTACCGATACACTGGTATCAGATCAGCACTTCTTCGCCGATACCGATCCTGGCAAACTTGGTCATAAAGCGCTGGCAGTCAATCTCTCTGATATGGCGGCAATGGGAGCAATTCCCCGCTGGGTCACACTCGCGCTGACATTACCTGCCAATCTGGCAAACAGGAATAGCAGCTGGCTGGAAGTGTTTATGGATGGATTCTTTACGCTGGCCAGCAAATATGAGGTGGAACTCATTGGCGGTGACACGACATGCGGTCCGCTTAATATAAGCGTACATATCATCGGTGAGGTTGCCAAAGGAAAAGCACTGAAAAGAAGCGGGGCAATGCCAGGTGATGATATCTGGCTATCCGGCTATTTAGGCAACGCCGCATTGGCGCTTGCTCACTTGCAGCAGCGTATCACCTTAAAACCAGACGAGCTGACTGTGTGTTTAGCTGCGCTTGATGCCCCGGTAGCACGTATCGAACTAGGGCAGCGATTAATTAATCTTGCTCATAGCGCGATAGATATTTCCGATGGATTGCTGGCTGATCTTGGGCATATTCTGGAATGCTCCCAAGTTGCCGCAACGATTCATTTAGGAAAAATTGCCTGCTCAGGGGTCATGCAGCGATACTTACCCCTATCAGTTGCAGTTGACTGTTTATTGGCAGGGGGTGATGATTATGAACTTTGTTTTACCGCGCCCGTGATCAAGCGTAGCGAAATAGCGCAGCTATCGCAAGAATTGTCCATTCCACTTACCCGGATTGGAACAATTAGCCAGGGTAAAGGATTGTTCCTGCTTGATGTAAACGATAATACGATCACACACGAGAAAAAAGGCTATGACCACTTCCTTACCTGAGCCCTATCAACCCCGTTTCAAACTTCCGCCGTTGCAGCCTGATTTGGCGTTTGTGCATAGCCGCTTTGCCCACTTTCTCGCATTTGGTGCTGGCGTTGGGTTGATCCGGCTGGCACCGGGCACCTTTGGCACATTAGTTGCTTTTCCATTATTCTGGTCCTTGGCATCTTTTCTCGAACCGGTCGCACTATTACTCGCAATTGATATTTTTTTCATCCTGGGTATTTGGGCGTGCGGCATTACTGGCAAGGCGCTGAGTACTCCTGACCATCCTGGTATGGTTTGGGATGAAATCGTCGCTTTCATGCTGGTGCTCTATTTCATACCAGATCATTGGCTATGGTCCCTCGCCGCGTTTATTCTATTTCGCTTTTTTGACATCCTCAAACCCCCGCCCATCAAATACTATGAGCGCCATTTTCGTGGCGGACTAGGGGTGATGTTTGATGATTTACTGGCAGCATTCTATACCTTGCTTTGTTTGGCCGGCTGGAAGTCGCTGGTATTATTTGAAAGCTACTTTTGAAAAAAGCGACGAATCATGTACGATGATCAAACGCTGCTAACCTTTGCTCAGAAAGCAGGCGCAGCACTAGCAGAAAGAGGATTAATGCTGGCTAGCGCAGAATCGTGCACAGGCGGCTGGATAGGCCAGGCGGTCACTTCCGTTGCAGGCAGTTCAGCCTGGTATGATCGTGGCTTTATTACCTATAGTAACCATGCCAAGCAGCAAATGCTGGGCGTACAGGCTGCAACACTGACTCAATATGGCGCAGTATCCGAGCAGACTGCGCAGGAAATGGCAATGGGCGCCATTAAAATGAGTGAAGCGCAGATAGCGGTTGCTGTCACCGGCATTGCCGGCCCAGGCGGCGGATCAAAAGAAAAACCTGTAGGAACGGTGTGTTTCGCCTGGGCATGCAGGCATGGTCTCGCTCATAGCAAAACTCATTTTTTTGCGGGAGATCGTGCTGCCATCAGGCGGCAGGCCGTGGCCACTGCCTTATCAGGTATTCTCCAGCTCCTGAGCGATATTCCCCCTTCAGTGGTCTGATTCTGTATTGCTGTGCAGCGTCTCTGACATCAGACGATCTGTATAGGCAATCGCCATCGCAGAGAGCAAGAAAGTAATATGAATGCCTGTTTGGGCTATCAATGTTTTTTCATTATAAGCACTGGCATTGATAAAGGTTTTGAGCAGGTGGATTGACGAGATACCGATGATGGCGGTGGAAAGCTTGATCTTTAGCACCGCGGCATTGACATGCGATAGCCATTCAGGCTGATCGGGGTGGCCTTCCAGATTCATGCGTGAAACAAACGTCTCATAACCACCAATAATCACCATAATCAATAGATTAGAAATCATTACCACATCAATCAGGCCGAGTACCACTAGCATGATGGCCGTTTCTGTGATCTTCATCGGTGCCGCTCCTTCTTCGGGAGCAACAATATGCAGAATATGCTGCAACGACTCTCTGTCACCCATGATCGCACCCACCAGATCAACCAACTCGATCCAGAAGTGAAAAACGTAGACGCACTGTGCCAGCACTAATCCCAGATAAAGCGGTAATTGCAGCCAGCGTGATAAAAACAGAAAACGGGCGATGGCTGAAATTCTTTTTTTGTCAGGTTGCTGATTAATTTTCATATCATCAAAAATTCAGTTATTTTGGTTTCGCCAACAATAAATTGCTTGCTGTGGAATCATATGCGCCGACTTCAGCGATTGATCAGACTCATGGCAAAGTCTGGTCAATCGTTGAGATGGCGACATGCGCTTACACTCTGGCCAGTACTTCCGCCACCGTTTTTCCCATTAGGGAAGGAGTAGGGCAGATGGTGACACCCAATTCCTTCAATCGTTCGACTTTTTCTGCAGCGCTCTCACCCGCAGTAGAAATAATGGCGCCTGCATGCCCCATGCGCCGGCCGGTGGGTGCCGTCAATCCGGCAATATAGGCGATTAATGGTTTGCTCATATTTTCTTTGGCAAAAATGCCTGCTTCCACTTCTTGCGGTCCGCCGATCTCACCGATCATCAATGCTACTTTGGTTTCCGGATCCTGTTCCAGCTTTTCCAGCACATCCCGGTGCGAGCTGCCTATGATCGGATCACCGCCAATTCCAACCGAGGTGGAAATGCCGATACCCAATCGCCGCATTTGATCAGCAGCCTCATAACCCAGCGTCCCTGAGCGGCCAACCACTCCCACATTGCCCCGTTTATAGATATGGCCGGGCATAATGCCTAGCATGGCCCGTTCCGGACTGATGGTGCCGGAACAATTCGGACCAGTCAGCATCATCCTCTGTGTCTTGGGAAAACGGCGTAAAAAACTCTTGACCGTCATCATATCCTGCGTCGGAATACCATCTGTGATCGAGACACAATACTTGATGCCGGCATCGGCAGCTTCCATGATCGAATCCGCGGCAAATGCCGGAGGTACAAACACGATGCTCGCCTCGGCTCCGACTTGCTCGACGGCTTCTTTCACGGTATTGAATACCGGTAACCCCAAGTGCGTTTTCCCGCCTTTGCCCGGGGTAACGCCCCCCACGACTTTCGATCCGTATTCGATCATTTCCTGTGCATGAAAGGTACCGATTCTGCCTGTAAACCCTTGCACAATAATGCGCGTATTTTCGTTAATTAAAATGGCCACTCTGTCTGTTCTCCCTTACCCTTGTGTCGCAACCACTTCGTTGCGTGCCTGAACAACTTTTTCCGCTGCTTCCGCCAATGTTTCCGCGGTAATGATCGGCAAGCCACTGTCTGCAATAATGCGGCGGCCTTCTTCCACGTTGGTGCCGGATAAACGCACCACCAGCGGCACTTTCATATCGATATTTCTCACCGCTTGCACCACACCTTCTGCAATCCAGTCGCAGCGATTGATCCCAGCAAAAATATTCACCAGCATCGCTTTGACGCCTTCATCAGCCAATACCAAACGGAATGCTTTCTCGGTGCGCTCAGCCGAGGCGCCCCCGCCGACATCCAGGAAATTGGCGGGCTCACCGCCTGCCAGCTTGATCATGTCCATAGTTGCCATCGCCAGACCAGCACCATTGATCATGCAGCCGATATCCCCATCCAGGCCGACATAACTCAAGCCAGCCTCTGCCGCGGCCACTTCACGCTGATCGATTTGCGTTTTGTCACGCAATTCGGCAATTCTATGGCGGCGGAATAAGGCGTTCTCATCGAAGCTCATTTTTGCATCCAGCGCAATCAGCTCGTTATTTTTGGTCACAACCAGCGGATTGATCTCCAGAATATTGGCATCCAGATCGCGCAAAGCACGATAGCATCCCTTGATGGTTTTAACTGCGTGATTAAGTAAATCTTCTCCGAGTCCCAAGGCAAAAGCCATGGTACGCGCCTGAAAGTCCTGCAGTCCGACAGCAGGCTCCACATGGATTTTAACGATTGCATCCGGATTGGTAGCAGCAAGATGCTCAATTTCCATACCGCCTTGCGCGGAACCGACCATGATGACGCGCTCATGGCTGCGGTCGATCATGAAGGACAAATATAGCTCTCTGGCAATCTCCGTACCCGCCTCGATATAAAGGCGGCTACATATCTTGCCAGCCGGACCGGTCTGATGGGTCACCAGTTTCTTGCCCAAGAGTGCTTCGGCGGCCGCTTCCACTTCCTCATGTGTTTTACAGACTTTGATGCCGCCTGCTTTACCACGTGCGCCGGAATGAATCTGTGCCTTGACCACCCAGACACTTCCATCGATCTCGCGGCAACGCTGTACCGCTTCATCCACTGTATATGCCAATCCACCTTCGGCAATCTTGACACCATACTCGGTCAAGATTTCTTTCGCCTGATACTCGTGAATATCCAATGCCTATCTCCCTTCTGTTTCAAAAAACTGTTTAAAATCTGCCTGCTGGTTATTTATTTTTGGCAGCAATCGCCTCGGCTGCTTTCACAATATTGTTGGCCATTCTTTCCGAAGCCGCATCGATCAAGCGGCCATCGAGCGAGGCCGCACCTTTACCCTGGGCTGCTGCTTCTTTCAATGCCGCCAGAATCCGTCTGGCTTTTTCAATTTCTGCCGCGGGCGGAGTGAATACCTCATTGGCCAGCGCAATTTGGGTCGGATGGATCGCCCATTTGCCCTCGCAACCCAGCGCTGCTGCCCGTCTGGCTGCCTGCTTGTAACCTTCCGGATCCTGAATATCTCCGAATGGTCCATCGATCGGCCTCAAGCCAAAAGCGCGGCATGCCACAGTCATGCGACTGATGGCTGCATGCCATTGATCGCCGGGATAGCCGGGATTAAGTCCGCCGATATTGGTGGTGCGGGCGCGATTGCTGGCTGCGTAATCCGCCACGCCAAAATGCAGTGCCTCCAGCCGCCCAGATGCGCCATTGCGCGCGATATCCTCGACATTGGCCATACCCAGCGCAGTCTCGATCAGCGCTTCGATGCCGATCCGGTTTTTCAATCCCTGCTGCATTTCCAGTTGATTGAGCATCGCTTCCACCATGTAGACATCTGCATAAACACCTACTTTGGGAATCAAAAGGGTATCGATCTTGTATCCTGCCTGCTCGACCAGATCAACTACATCCCGCACCATAAACTGCGTATCCAGACCATTGATTCGTACCGACAGCGTAATGCCATGCCCTTTCCAGTCCAGATCATTGATCGCCTGGATAATATTTTTCCGGGCCTGCAACTTATCGTCCGGCGCAACTGCATCCTCAAGATCCAGAAAGATAAAATCCACCCCACTTTTCAGTGCTTTTTCAAACATCTCAGGACGTGAACCTGGCACCGCCAGTTCGCAACGTTGCACGCGCTGAATCTTGGTTTCATACAATGTGTGACTCATTTTTCCTCCAATAAATAAAAATAAACCGGTATGTCAGGGATGCTGAAGCAGCAAGTGGAAGTCAAGCATGCCCAGATTTTTTCTTGTGAAGCATGCCATGTTGTACGTGAAGCGGGTAAATGACTGTGATTGTTTCTGTCGATTTTTGTGCGTTTCAAGCTGGTATTTCCGAGTAATCAGGCTGTAGTGTTGTTCGATTCGGGTGCAATTATATCACTGGCTGGCGTTAGATTTGAGTTTGAAGGGAAATGATAGTCTGCGAACACAATGAATATACCCAAATTCTATCCTAGACTATTCCTTTGCGAGCCTCGTCTAGCGACAGCGATTTGTATACCTGAACTCACTATTAACTTGGCTTGAATTACTCAGAATAATTATTAGAGAGCATTATTTGAATCACCTTGTTGCTTCAAAATCACGCAGATATGAATATGGACTATTCAGACAGGATGTAGCAATCAAAATGTAAATAAATTCTGGCAGCTACTAATTGTAAAGATTTGGACAATCGATATCATTTACGTTAATGTCATATAAATGATAAAGCCCGGTGGATTTCGCCACCGGGCGGGTACGACTCGAATCTTTTGATTCAGCTTATTGTAGCAACGGCTCTCACCCCGGATGAGCTACAACCGCTATATTATCAGGGAGAACGATATGTCAGACAAGCATCGCGATAAGAATAATTCCATACCGCTTACTTTCGGACTGGATATCGGTATGGCCTCAGTGGGTTGGGCAGTATTGGCACCCGATCGAATCGTTGATTTGGGTGTGCGCGCATTCGATAAAGCAGAAACAGCCAAGGAGGGCGAATCGCTCAATAAAGCACGACGAGATGCGCGTTTGATGCGTCGCCGTTTGCAGCGCCGTGCATGGCGGCTAACGAAGCTGGCAAGATTACTGAGGCAGGAGGGATTAATTTCTGATACCAAATTATTCAAGAATCAACAACCATTTCCCCAATCACTCTGGCAGCTTCGTGTCGAAGGATTGAGTCGATTACTTGATAAGGAAGAATGGGCCCGAGTCATCTACCATCTCTGCAAGCATCGAGGTTTTCACTGGATTAGTCGTGCAGAGGAAAAGGCAGCAGAAAATGACAGCAACGGTGAAGGAGGAAAAGTCAAGCAAGGTCTCACGAAAACGAAGCAATTGATGCAGGAAAAAGGCTATCGCACATCTGCCGAAATGGTACTGGCAGAGTTTCCTGAAGCCCAGCGTAACAAGCAGGGCGACTACAGCAAGGCATTATCACGTTCCCTGCTCGCTGAAGAATTAAAAATGCTCTTTGAATATCAATGCAAGATGGGTAATCTTTATGCAAATACAGAGCTTGAAAATAAAATATTGGGCAATAGCGACAAAAAGAGTGGGCTATTCTGGCAACAAAAACCTGCGCTAGCTGGAGATACTTTATTAAAAATGCTGGGGCACTGCACATTTGAGAGAGAAGAATACCGAGCACCCAAAGCAAGCTTTACCGCTGAACGTCATGTCTGGCTGACTCGATTGAACAATTTACGGATCGTGGTAGATGGTATTACCCGCCCGTTGAATTCAGATGAACGAATTGCTGTTCTACCCTTGCCTTACCAGCAATCCAGCGACTTCACCTACAAGCAATTACGCAATGCACTGGTAAAAAATGGTTTGACCGATTCATTTCGTTTTTTAGGTTTTGCTTATCCGAGTGAACAACAGAAAAATGAAGAAAAAGTAAAAAATCCGGAAGATGAAAAACTGATCAAACTACCCGGTTGGCAGGCACTACAGAAAAAGCTGAAAGAAAAAGGCTTGGAAGCGGAATGGCGACAAATTTCAGTCGCGGCTTTGGATGGGCAGCCGACGCTACTCGATCAAATTGCTCATGTTCTCAGCGTGTACAAGGAAGATCAAGAAACGATTAGCGAACTGCAAAAGCTTGAGCTTCCCCATAAAGCCAAAATGATTGAAGCACTGCGCGAAATCAGCTTCAAAGCGTTTCACGCATTATCACTCAAGGCATTATATAAGATCGTGCCCTTCATGGAGGAAGGCCTGCGCTATGATCAGGCCTGTGAAGCAGCAGGCTATCACCATAGCCAATTACCTGATACAAGTGAAGGTAAGTACTCATACTTACCACCGCTTTATGCCGGCAGAGACAAGGATGGCGGTATGATATTCAATAAGGATATGGATATTCCTCGTAATCCGGTGGTATTGCGTGCGTTGAACCAGGCACGGAAGGTCGTTAATGCGCTCATTCGCAAATATGGGTCGCCACATTCCGTGCATATCGAAATGGCGCGCGATTTATCGAAACCTTTCAGCGAGCGAAAAAAGATTGAAAAAGCGCAAGGTGAATTTCGTGAACGGAATGAGAAAGACAAAGCCCGGTTTGCTGAAGAATTCAATCTTGTTGGCATACCTAAAGGCAAAGAATTCGAGAAATACCAGCTTTATCGCGAACAACAGGGCAAATGCGCCTATTCGCTGGAGCCACTGGACATTCATCGTGTTCTGTTTGAGCAGGGCTACAGCGAGATCGATCATGCTTTGCCCTACTCGCGTAGCTTCGATGACAGCAAAAACAATCGGGTATTGGTATTGTCACGTGAAAACCGTAATAAAGGCAACATGACCGCTTATGAGTATCTGAATGGCGCCTCTCACAGTGAACGCTGGCGGCAATTTGAAATATTTGTCAATTCGAACAAGACTTATCGCCAAGCCAAGCGTAACCGGTTGCTCAAGAAAGATTTCAATGAGAAGAATGCAGCAGATTTCAGGGAACGTAATTTGAATGACACACGCTATATCTGCCGTTTTTTCAAGAATTATATTGAGCGTTATTTGCAACTGCATACAGACAGTGAAGCAAAACGCTGTGTCGTAGTAAGCGGCCAATTGACTGCATTTCTGCGTGCACGCTGGGGACTCGTTAAATCACGGGAAGAAAGTGATCGTCATCACGCGCTTGATGCGGCAGTCGTGGCGGCATGCAGACATAGCATGGTCAAGCGATTGTCCGACTACTCGCGCAACCGTGAACTTGAACAAGTGCGCTCAGGCTTCGTCGATGTGGAAACTGGCGAAGTAATTAATCCTGCCATACTGCAAAAATTAGAAACACATTTCCCGAATCCTTGGCCGCATTTCCGTGATGAATTAAAACTGCGCCTGAACGTAGACGATCCGGCTCTGCTGCGAAGGGAAGTGGAAAAATTTGGCACTTATTCACCAGAAACGCTCTGTGAATTACAACCTCTGTTTGTTTCACGTGCCCCGCAACGGCGAAATGGCGGCGCCGCACACAAAGATACTATTTATAGTCAGCCCAGTCGATTACAAACAGAAGGTAATGTAATCCAGAAAGTACCTTTGAGCAGCTTAACATTGAAAGATATGGACAAATTGATCGATCCACATCGTAACGAGAAGCTCTACACCGCCATACGCACACGACTTGAACAGCACGGTGGTAAGGGAGAAAAAGCCTTTCCGTTCGATAATCCGCTGCGCAAGCCTGGGCGAAATGGCAATCTGGATGGTCCCACTGTGCGTAGCGTCAAAATTGTCGACAAATTAACTGGCATTCCGGTACGAGGAGGTATTGCCAAGAATGACACCATGTTGCGCGTGGACATCTTCACCAAAGCAGGTAAATTTCATCTTGTGCCAGTTTATGTCCATCACAAAGTCGCCAAGGAACTTCCAAACCGAGCAATCGTGGCATATAAAGATGAGAGTGAATGGACATTGCTCGACGATAGTTTTACATTCTGCTTCTCGCTGTATCCGAATGATTTAATAAGAGTAAAGTTAAAAAAAGAATCGCCATTGGGATATTATACGGGATGCGATCGTTCGACTGGCGCTATCCACCTATGGACACATGATCGTAACCGGCAAGTTGGTAAAGATGGGTTGATTCGCGGTATTGGTGCCAAAACTGCACTATCCATCGAAAAATTCCACGTGGATGTTCTGGGTCATGTTTATCCTGCTCCTGCGGAGAAACGACGTGGCTTGGCGTAGTATTATGATCTCAAAGCCTGCACGGTTACGGAAAGAACATTATTCACTTGCGATCGATCAGGAACAAACGGCTTTCGTCCCTTTTGAAGATATCGCAGTGATCGTGCTAAACCATCGCGAAATCACACTCACTCATCCAGTGCTCTCAGCCTGCGGCGAATATGGCATCAGTTTATTTGCCACAGGCTCGACGCATCATCCCAGTGGGGTATTTCTACCCTTTCTACCGCACTCACGTGCGACACGCTGGTTGCGCCTGCAGTTGGATTTGCCGCGCCCTGTTGCCAAGCAAGCCTGGGCTACGATTGTGCGTAGAAAAATCGCCAATCAGGCTGTCTGCCTGCGTCTCACAAACCGTAACGGTGCCAGCCGACTGGAATCTTATGAGCGGCGTGTGCGCTCTGGAGATAGTAACAATCTAGAAGGACTAGCAGCCGCTTTTTATTTTGTGCAGCTTTTTGGCAAGGATTTTCGCCGTAATCAGACCCGTTTTATTAATGCTGCGCTCGATTACGGTTATGCCGTCATGCGCGGTACGATTGCCCGCGCCTTGGTCGCGCATGGATTCCTCCCTTCCTTGGGCTTGTTTCATGCTAGCGAACAAAATGCTTTTAACCTGGCTGATGACATCATTGAACCTTTTCGTCCGATTGTTGATTTATTCGTGACCAATCTTGTCATTCCGGCAGATGAGATGTTGCATCCAGAAATCAAAGCAGCACTGATCAATCTGCTTAACGTTGATGTTTCAATGCCTCGGGGAAAAATGTCTGTGCTTTCAGCCATTGAACACACTGTCGAGAGCCTTGCACGTCTCTATGAAGGAAATGATAAAACGTTCCTTGAATTGCCCAGCTTGATCGGATTGGAGCCACATCAACTGGAGTATTAAAGCTGTGAGTAAGGAGACCCGGAGATATATGCGCCTGCTTGTTTTCTTTGATCTACCTGTAGCAACCAAAGCTGATCGCCGGGCTTACACCATATTTCGCCGCTTTCTGATCAATGATGGCTATGACATGATCCAGTTCTCGGTGTATGGCCGCATACTGAATGGCAACGACGCGCTAGAAAAACACATGAAGCGGCTAATCGATAATCTGCCACCGGATGGATCGGTACGCTGTTTGAGCGTCACTGAAAAGCAATTTGCAAGCATGAAATTACTCGTTGGCATGCCTCTTTTTCAAGAAAAAAAGGTTAGTCCTCAGCAAATGTTGCTATTCTAGTCATTTTTTTCCTGCGCAAAAACCCCGCCTGCTATAAGCAGGGCGGGTGTTTCCGTGAGGTCTATTGTAGTTCATCCGGGGTGAGAGAGGGAGCTACAACTTGTTGATGGTCTGGTTCGGAGCGCTCGAAATTGTAGTTCATCCGGGGTGAGAGAGGGAGCTACAACATCTCGCTCAATACAACCTCAGCGCCCTTGATTGTAGTTCATCCGGGGTGAGAGAGGGAGCTACAACGCGCAGGAATGGCTGACGGTAACACAGAAGATTGTAGTTCATCCGGGGTGAGAGAGGGACTACAACTGAATTCACTGAAGCAACATAGCATGAAAGTAAATCGCCCTATAAGATTTTTAATCTCATACCACAATTGTCCATCAAATCCCCTCACAAGCTTCAGCCATCATCGCCAATTTGCTATAGCGCGCCAGCCAGGATAACGGTATGGAGCCGGCCAGATTTTGCTGCTTGGCTTGATATGCAGCGGCCAATGCGCCAAGCATGATGGCGCGGCCACAGCTATCTCCACCTGCGCGAATATTGGCTTTAATCGCAGTGGTATAATCCGGCGCATGCCTGGCGATATGAAACACGATGGGTAATCCTTCTGCAACATGACAAGCCGCACCAAAGCGCGCAGCAGCCGATACACTATCCAGCGTATCCATGGTAAGCGCTTGTTCCAACACTGGCTTTAGCACATCTCCTGCGATGGCCAAGGCATCGGTTAAAGCCTGTGTCATCTGTTTGCCACTCAATACGCCTTGCAGTGCAGTCGCTGCGCAACGCGCTGCGGCAACAGCGAGATCATTATTATTGGTAATGCGCACCACTTCTTCGACACGCTGCATGAGCGCTTCGTGCGTACCATGGTAAGTTGCCGCCAGCACGGGAATGGTGGCGAGCGCAGGCATTTGATCGTCATCCGCACCGGATATTTGCGGGAAGCTATTGATATCCAGCGGCAATAACACACGCAGGGTCTGGCGGGTAGGTGAGTCGATATAACCGGCATAGTCACCGCCCGGCCCAAAATGAGCACGGTATTCGAGCTGATAAGTGGCTCGCTTGAATTCACCGTGTTTGGCCAGATGCTTGAGCATTAACAGGCACACTTCGCCATAACCGCTCGATTCTCCCGCCTGCTTGCGGCCATGTGCAAAGAAGCCGCTTGTCCCGGCGTAATCGGCAGCATTCGGTTGGCGGAATACCAGCTCGCCATTTTTCTCGATTGCTGCAATGCGCGCCGGATCGTAAAGCCAGTGTAAGCCTAGCGAGGCCGCGTCTGCGACAAGCGCGCCGACAATGGCGGCAACGTCAGGGTAGATCAGAGTATGCGTATTCACCTATAGCCTCCAGATGCGTTTAATCATTTACTTTGCGCGAGGAAATCCAGCTATCTGCTAGAATTTCGAGAGAATGCCATCGAGCTGCTCCAGACTGGTGTAGTGAATAATCACATTGCCTGCGCCGCTTTTTCCAGGCTTAATCACGACATTGGCGCCCAGTTTGGAGGAGATATCTTCCTGCAGGCGCAGCAAATCACGATCCTGCTTAGGTTGCCTTTTCACTGGCTCTTGCTCGAGGCGTTTGATCAGCTTTTCGGTTTCGCGCACTGACAACTGCTTATGTGCGATTAAATTGGCCACTTCAATCTGTTTCACTGCAGGTAGAACGAGCAGCGCACGCCCATGACCCATATCAATTTTTCCCTGCATCATCAACTCTTGCACCGGTGCAGCCAGATTAAGCAAGCGCAGCAAATTGGAAATGGCGCTGCGTGAGCTGCCTAGCGCCTCGCCTGCCGTTTGATGTGTCATGCCAAACTCTCTGATGAGCCGCTGAATGCCCATGGCTGTTTCCAATGGATTCAGATTTTCGCGCTGGATATTTTCAATGAGTGACATGGCCAACGCCGACTCATCCGGCACCTCCCGAATGATGGCGGGTACTTGCGTCAACCCTGCTAACTGCGCCGCTCGCCAGCGCCGCTCGCCTGCGATGATTTCATAGCGTTCGGCCGCCAGCGGGCGCACTAGCACGGGCTGCATCACGCCTTGCGCCTTGATCGATTCGGACAACTCCAGCAGAGACGCTTGATCCATGCTGGTGCGTGGTTGATATTTACCTGGTTGCAGCAAATTAATTTCCAGGTGCTGCAAGGATTCTGTTAATACATAATCATCATGAGTGCTTGATAATAATGCATCAAGCCCTCTTCCCAGACCTTTTAACTTCGCCATGTGCTCTTAATCATCCGTCGTTTTTTTAATTTTTGCGAAAAAGCTAACGTACTACGCTGTACTGCTCATGACCTCTTGGGCAAGCGCAAGATAGGCCTGTGCTCCTTTCGATAATCTATCATGGAATAAAGCGGGCGCGCCAAATCCAGGCGCCTCAGCCAACCGGATGTTGCGCGGAATCACCGTTCGGTAAACCTTACTGCCAAAGTGCTGCTGTAGTTGATCAGAAACCTGTTTTGCTAAAACATTGCGCGGATCGAACATGGTGCGTAGCAAGCCTTCAATTTTAAGGGTAGGATTAAAATTGACTCGCACTCTTTTGATGGTATTGACCAGATCGCTCAATCCCTCCAGCGCGAAGTATTCGCACTGCATTGGAATCATTACCGCCTGCGCTGCACACAGGCCATTCAATGTCAGTAAATTGAGCGCTGGCGGGCAATCCATGAAGATAAAATCATATTCTTCCTTCAAGGTGAGCAGAGCTGCTTTAAGGCGCGTCTCCCTTTGCGCCAGATGAACCATTTCCACCTCGGCGCCAGCCAGATCCTGATTAGCCGGAACCAAATCATATTTGCCGGGGCTGACAGCAACACGAACATCAGCAATAGGCCGTTCACCCAGTAAAACATGATAAATCGTATGCTGCAAGTGACGTTTATCGACACCGCTGCCCATGGTGGTATTTCCTTGCGGATCCAGATCCACTAAAAGCACGCGTTTACCGGCTTCAACCAGGCTTGCTGCCAGATTGATTCCTGTGGTCGTTTTACCGACACCTCCTTTTTGATTGGCGATCGCAAGAATTTTTACCACTTTGCTCGCTCCTTAACTGGTATACACCTAGAAATTGACTTTATCCTTGCGCAGGTTTAATAACGATCAAGTGTCGCGCAGCTCTTAAGCCAGGCACCATGACACGCAACACTTTTTCAACCTCAAATTGCTGAGGTAGCTGCATCAGCTCAGCATCGGGAAAGCGACCCTTCATCGCGATCAGCCTGCTTGTACCATTATCAGCGCACAAATGCTCCGCTGCTTGAGTAAAAGCACTTAGTTCAGCAAATGCGCGCGAAATCACTGTATCGAATTTTGTAGCAGGAAAGAAACGTTCAACCCGCTCGCATACCACCTTGACATTTTTCAGCGCTAATTCAATACATGCTTGCGTTAAAAAAGCGGCTTTTTTCTGATTACTTTCAATCAAAGTCACATGCCAATCAGGCTGAGTAATCGCCAGCGGAATACCAGGCAGCCCTGCGCCACTGCCCACATCAGCATGATGAGTACCGCTCATGGCAGGCAGCAAAGTCAAGCTGTCGAGTATATGCTTCGTCACCATTTCTTCTGGTTTACGCACAGCAGTCAAATTATGCACGCGATTCCATTTATCCAGGAACAGGATATATTGCAGCAAGTGGGTGCTGATCTGCTCCCGCTCTTGAGGTAAACCACAGGCAAGCTTATCCAGACCTTCCAGTAATTGTTTTTCTAGATTCATATTTTTATTTTATTTCCGATAGAATAAAACCACGCTTCAGATGCACCAGCAACAAGGAAATGGCCGCCGGCGTGACGCCAGAAATACGCGCTGCATGACCAATCGTTTCGGGTTTATGCTGATTCAACTTTTGTTGCACTTCACTGGAAAGACCGCGCACGCTCCGATAATCAATATCTTTTGGCAGACTCGTCATTTCATAGTGATTATGGCGGGCAACCTCCTGCTTCTGGCGCTCGATATACCCTTCATATTTGATATTGATTTCCACTTGCTCAGCGACTTGCTCATCGGCGACAGTCTCTTCAGCATCGAGCAATGACATTAAGCTCGCATAAGTCACATCAGGACGGCGCAGCAATTCATGCAACGAATATTCTTTTTCTATGGTTTTACCAAGCACCCTGATTAACTCCACATCTGGCAGCATGCCTGGGCGCACCCATACATTACGCAATCTTTGCTGCTCAACTTCGATTGCCGCGCGTTTAATCTCGAATGCCTGCCAGCGCGATTCGCTGACCAACCCTAACCGATAACCTACTTCAGTCAAGCGCATATCCGCATTATCTTCGCGTAACTGCAAACGATATTCTGCGCGGCTGGTAAACATGCGATAAGGCTCGGTCACGCCACGGGTAATGAGATCATCGACTAACACACCCAGATAGGCTTCGTCGCGACGCGGACACCATGCAGCATGCTCTTGCACTTTAAGAGCAGCATTCAAGCCAGCCAGCAATCCCTGCGCTGCCGCCTCCTCATAACCGGTGGTGCCATTGATTTGGCCTGCAAAAAACAATCCTTCAATCGCCCGCGTTTCCAGTGAGCTTTTAAGTGCGCGCGGATCAAAATAATCATATTCGATGGCATAACCCGGACGAGTGACATGGGCATTTTCCAGGCCTTTGATCGAGCGCACCAGCTCGATTTGCACATCATACGGCAAACTGGTCGAAATACCGTTAGGATACACTTCATGCGTATCCAGCCCTTCCGGTTCAAGAAAAATCGTATGCGAATCTTTGTCTGAAAAACGAACAATCTTGTCTTCAATCGATGGGCAGTAACGTGGGCCGATACCTTCTATCTTTCCAGTAAATAACGGTGAACGATCCAACCCGCCGCGAATAACGTCATGCGCGCGGCGATTCGTGCGGGTAATCCAGCAAGATATCTGGCGTGGATGCTGTGCCGCATTGCCCAGAAATGAAAATACCGGCACAGGATCATCTCCTGGCTGCTCCTGCAGCAAGGAATAATTGATACTGCGCCCATCGATTCGCGGAGGCGTACCGGTTTTGAGACGCCCAACCGGCAATTTCAATTCACGCAAGCGTTGCGCCAGACTAATTGAAGGCGCATCACCCGCTCTGCCTGCTTGAAAATTATTGTTACCCACATGCGCTAATCCGGCCAGAAATGTGCCGGTTGTCAGGACGACTGTTCGTGCAAAAAATTTAACGCCAAGCTGGGTAACCACGCCCGCAATCTGCTCGCCTTGCAACATAAGATCGTCTACTGCCTGTTGAATCAGCCATAGATTGGGTTGATTTTCCAGGCGCCTGCGAATGGCTTGACGATAAAGCACCCGATCCGCCTGTGCTCGCGTCGCGCGTACAGCTGGCCCTTTGCTGGAATTAAGCATGCGGAACTGTATGCCCGCTTCGTCAATGGCCTCAGCCATCGCGCCTCCCAAAGCATCAATTTCCTTGACTAAATGCCCCTTACCAATCCCACCTATGGATGGATTACAAGACATCTGCCCCAATGTTTCGAGATTATGGGTGAGCAACAATGTTTTCCGCCCCATGCGCGCTGCCGCCAATGCCGCCTCTGTCCCGGCATGACCGCCGCCTACTACGATAACATCAAAGTTTTGCGAAAAGCTCATATATGTGCTGTAAAACTGGTAATCTCATTACCGCACAATTCTAAGGCATTCACAATTTTTATTCACAAAAAGTTTAGTCTCGGAAGCATATGTTTCACGTGAAACATTGTTATCGCCATCACACTGCAAGCCGGCAGCGCAAGAAGGAGCGAACCATCAGCAATTCAATCAGCACGAAAGTTCTTAAATTGCCATGGATCAGCTCTATCCAAATCTTCCTCATACAGATCTCCGCGCCCTTGCAGCGGCGTCCAGTCACTGTACTGCCCAACCATTTTTCCCAAGTATGGCGCCGCCACTTCCTGCACCTCAGCAAAGGGCATTTCATCAGGCTCGATAATACCTGCTTGCTGATTTTTCATGGCCCAGATGACGCCAGCCAGTACACCGGCCGCTACCTGCAAACTAGTTGCGTTGTTGTGAGGAGCAAGTTTCCTCGCTTCATGAATAGATAATACCGAACCATACCAATATGCGCCTTTAGCATGTCCCATCAACAACACGCCGAGCTCATCAGCACCATCATAAACATCATCCATTGGCAAGCGGGTTTTTGACTGAAGCTTTAAATTCTTTCCATTGAACTCGTGCAGCGACAAAACGGCTGCATCACAAGGATGATAAGCGTAATAAACGGTTGGCCGGTAGCAAAGCTTGTTTCCTTCCTTGACTGTTAAATAATCCGCCAGAGAAATGGATTCGCTATGAGTGATCAAAAAACCACGATACGCACCTTGCAGCGGTGTCCAACCATACACCTGTGTTTGCACACCTGGTCGCATCAAATAAATGGCCGCATCACAACCGAAGTCATGATGTTTGCCATCAGCTGGTTCATATTTTTCATGACTACCCCAGCCCAGCTCTGCAGGTTGGATTCCCTCGGAAACAAAACCATCAATTGACCAGGTATTGACAAACTCATCAATACGCTTAGGCGGATGGATTGTTTGCGTATCGCGCTCTGCGCATTGGATCACCGTGATATTTAGCATCTGCGCCAACCTTGCCCACTGCTCCCGTGTTGCCGGAATCTGCAAATCCAACCCAACACTCTGACTCTGCGCAATGTTGAGAAGCGCCTGCTTAACCCAATGAGAAACAAGGCCAGGATTGACTCCATGACAAAGAATGGCTGTTGGACCACCACCCAATTTTTCGCGAAGCATCAATGCTTTTTCACGCAATCCATAATTAGAGCGCTCTGAAAGCGATAAATTAGCATCGTCGTAACCTCCCAGCCAAGGCTCTATGCAAGTATCAAGATACAGAGCGCCTCTTGTGTGGCATAATTCGATTAAAGCCAGACTGGATACATTAACAGAAACATTGAGCAAGAAATCACCCGGTTCCAGCAAGGGATCAAGTATCTGATGATAATTCAGTGGCGTAAGCGGGTTGACTGTATATGAAATATTTTGGCTTTCTGCCTCAATTCTGCCACCATCATCTGCGGCAATAATCTTGATCTGAGCAGGCGAAATATCAACATGTCTTAACAGCAAAGGAAGAAACCCCTGCCCCACACTTCCAAAACCGATAAATACAAACTTTCCATTAAATTTGAATAGCTTTTCCTCATTAACCATTAGCTTAATCTTTTCTTAATAGTTTTTCTTCTTTTATAATTTACCCAGTTGCAGTTATTATTGACAATAATTACATTCACAAAAGAACTAACATTAAATTCTACAAATTATTAATATCATGAGCAAATCGACTATGGACTATATGTATGAATCTGAGCATACCAAATTTATGCGTGAATTATTTGCAAAAAGACCGCATCTGGTGGAACAGCAAAAGGAAGCACGCGCTATTTGGTGGGATAAGAAAGTCAATCAAGAGGAACTTAAGCGTTTTGATGAATCGAAAGTCCCGCAAAAAAGCTATGTTTATTTCGATTGGCTACAGAAATAAATAGCAAGAGCACTTCGCACTGAAATAAGATATGCTGATTGGTAGCTCGAACCAATGCATAAGTATTAACATGAGTGTAAGGTTACCTTTGTGCTTGGGTTGCGGGAGATCACGAGGATAAAGCCAGTTGGAAGACGTTTCGTTACCTCTATTACTTGCAGCATTAATCCTATTATTGATTTTATCTGGCTTTTTTTCGCTTTCCGAAACCAGCATGATGGCGATTAATCGCTATCGCTTAAAACATCTTGCCAAACAGGGACATCGTGGTGCACGCTTAACTACCAAATTATTGGCCAATACCGATAGGCTGCTCGGTGTGATCTTGCTGGGAAATAATCTGCTGAATACTGCCGCAGCAACACTGGTGGCGGTGATTATTTCCTCTCTCTTTGCACATAATGATCTTGCGTTACTGGTCGGCACTATCGGTGTGACGCTAGCAATACTGATATTCAGCGAAATCACACCTAAAGTCATTGCCGCCACTTATCCAGAAAAGATTGCATTAACAGCAAGTTATGTATTAACACCCCTGCTTAAAATTTTCTATCCGGTGGTTTGGTTCATTAATCTTTTTGTACAAGGACTTTTGATTCTTTTTCGCTTGAAACCCAAGGAAAACACAGCCCATAAAATCAGCCCCGAGGAACTTAAAACACTTGTGTTGGAGGCAGGTCATTTCATTCAGAAAAAGCATCAAAGTGTTCTGGTGAATCTGGTCGATCTTGAAACAGTTACCGTTGACGATGTCATCGTACCCAGAAGCCAGATTGAAGCACTCGATCTAGAGGCTGAGGATGATGCTATCCATGATCAACTGCTAACTTGCCACCATACTCGGTTACCACTCTATCGTGGACATCTTGATAATGTTGTTGGCATCATTCATGTGCGCAAGGTATTCAACCAAATGAAAGGCGGTAAAATTACAGCAGCGACACTTGAGAAAGTGATGCAGGAGCCTTATTTTATCCCCTCCGGCACACCCTTGTTCTCACAATTACAATTATTCCAAGAAAATAAGAAACGGATGGGGTTAGTGGTCGATGAATATGGCGAGTGGGTAGGACTGGTAACGTTGGAAGATATTCTTGAAGAAATTATCGGCGAATTTACAACGCACCCGCCTACTCAAACAAGCACGTTCATTCAACAGCCAGATGGTAGTATAATGGTAGAAGGAAGTATTTTATTGCGTGATCTTAATCGGAAGCTTGGGTTTCATTTACCTATCGATGGGCCCAAAACTTTAAACGGTTTGATTCTGGAACATTTTCAAGATATTCCCGAAGCAGGAATTGGATTAAATATCGCTGGATATCCTATGGAAATTATTCAAACAAAAAATCAAGCAGTCAAAGTAGTGCGTATTTATCCAGCCTTGCCAAAGGTTGAGTCAAGCGTATAGATCCCAATAGATTTTCCGTTAAAGTAAATCTGCAATTTTGAATATTACGCGCTCATAGCTCAGTGGATAGAGTACCGCCCTCCGAAGGCGGGGGTCACACGTTCGAATCGTGTTGGGCGCGCCATCTGAGAATAACTGAATACCTACCAGTTATCATTTATTCAAACAAGCACGGGTAAGAGGCAAATCAGCAAACTTCTGTCTTAAAATTGATTACTTAGCCCGGAAAAAATCTTTACCTGTTTTCAATTCGTTTATACCAAGCATCATATACTTCGTCAGGCCATAAAGACTTAATCCAGACAAGAATGTCATCAATTTCCTGTTCTGTGAGTTTATCTTCCCAGCCTGGCATACGTCCCTCGCCCGGTGGGCCACCTTTTAAAATAAAACGCTTTAATTCTTCAGTTGAGTGATGCCAAGCATGCGCGGTTCCATCCAAAGGTGGCGGCGGATATCTCCCATTTTCCAATGGTTTCCTCCAATCTGGAGTTGCTTCAGCATTTGCTCCATGACAAACAGCACAATTTTGCTGAAAAATCGCCTGCCCACGAGCAACCTGGGCAGGATCAAAATTTCGCTCAATCATTGCTGTTTGCCCTTGCTGAATTTGCTGCAAAAGCTTCGTGGCCGTTGAAACAGGATCAGTGCAACCCGAAATTAGAATAAGTCCGCTTATTGACAACAACTGAGAGATATTCTTCTTTTTATAAAACTGCATAAAAAATCAGCACTCGTTAAATTTTACTCATTCTAATTGCTGCTCTTACTTAAACCTTTTTTGCCCTGATGTGTTATAGCTATTGTAAACCGTTGCATCGCGTCGTTGATCCCCTTTTTCTTTGATCAGCAATACATCATAAGGATCACTACGAGCACCTTCCATGCCGGGAGAACCATGTGGCATCTCAGGAACAGCCAGTCCAACTGCTTGAGGACGCTCTCTCAGAAGCCGTTTAATATCCCGTGCCGGCACATGACCTTCAATGGCATAGCCGTTCACCATAGCGGTATGGCACGATCCTAAAGAAGGAGAAATGCCTGCACGCGCTCTAGCTTCTTTATTACCTACATCATGCGCATTCACAGTAAACCCATGATCTCTCAGATGATCAATCCATTTTGAGCAACAGCCACATGTTGGACTTTTATAGACCTCAACCGTCTCACCAGCAGATACTGTAAATGCTGCCAATGCCAACACACCTGCCATGATTGGTTTCAGAAAAAATCTGTTCATTTCTATTTTCATTTTATCTCCACATTTATCTTTCCACGCATCCCTTTGAAATGGCCAGGATAACCACAAGCAAAATGGACTATGCCACTTTCAGTAAAGTGCCATACGAGCTCTTTCTGCTCACCTGGCAGCATGTTGAGGTAGTTAGGATCTTCGCGCACCAAACCAGGGTTTGAGCGTGTTATCTTTGCGTGTTCTTTTAAATTTTCCAATGTATCAATGACCATTTCATGCCGCTTCAATCCTTCATTCTTAACAATGAATCTAACAGTCTCGCCTTGCACCACATTAATCTCGGCAGGCAAAAAATGGTTATCAAATGCTTTTATTTCAATCGTGCGTGTCACCTTGGCAGGATCACCAGGCTCACCAATGACCGCGGGATACGCACTATCGTGCTTGTGATTCAAATCAGCAGAAACACTAACCACCCAGAACATCAAAATCGAGAAGAATACAGCGATATGTTTCTTCATATAATTCTGTCCTCTCTGCTTTTAGTACATAACAGCCATTTTAAATCCACTTATTAGAACATATTACTGTTTTATTGTTCCGGCTGTTAAACTATTTAATTTATTGCGGCTCATGCGCTATACAAGCCAAAGTAGTTTAGAACTTTCTGACTTACGTCAATTTTTATGATGGAAATATTATCCAGAAAAATACAATATAACACCAACAAGCTTCGCAAAAGATTGCGTCGTTTGGTAGGAACGGCTATCGCTGATTTTAATATGATCGAATCTGGTGACCGGGTGATGGTTTGTTTATCGGGTGGAAAAGATAGCTATGCGTTACTCGATATTTTGCGCAATCTACAGGCTCATGCTCCATTGGATTTTGAGCTGATTGCCGTCAATCTGGACCAGAAACAACCCGGTTTCCCTGAGCATGTATTACCTGAATACCTTACCCAAATAGGCATGCCATTTCGTATTGTCGAACAGGATACCTACAGCGTGGTCAAACGCGTCATTACTGAAGGAAAGACAACATGTAGTTTATGTTCCCGTTTGCGCCGGGGCGTACTCTATCGCGTTGCGACTGAACTCGGTGCGACTAAAATAGCTTTAGGTCACCATAGAGACGACATTCTCGAAACGTTTTTCCTCAACATGTTTTATGGCGGCAAGCTAAAGGCAATGCCACCCAAACTAGTCAGTGATGATGGCCATCATATCGTGATTCGTCCGCTGGCATACTGCAAGGAAAAGGATTTGGCCGCTTATGCCGAGCTCGAGAATTTTCCCATCATCCCCTGCAATTTATGTGGCTCACAACCAAATATGCAGCGACAAGTCATCAAAGAAATGATGCAGCAATGGGATAAAAAATTTCCAGGTAGACTTGAGACAATGTTTACTGCGCTCCAAAATATAAAATTATCTCACCTGGCGGATTCAACACTTTACGATTTTCAAGGTCTTAAGCCGCATGGTAGCCCAGTTGTTGATGGAGACAAAGCTTTTGACGAAGAAACATTTGAGCCGTCAGTGGCAGAACTCCTTGCCAAGAATAGCTTAAACGAAACAGAACGCGATGAAACGACGTTTATTTAATACTTAGATTTGTATTTTCCGGGAATAGCTGGCGGGACCAATTTAAAAGTTATCGCCACCAGCAGCGCGAATACCACATAACTTACTGTCAGCACACTTTCCGGAAAATCATAGTAAAGTATTCGATGCAGCCAGTACTGAATAAAGCTGCGATCTGCTTCAATCTCACGCAACTCATATTCCCATCTGGTCAATGGACAAGTAATACCTACTATCGACTCAGCCACCACAAACAGTATGGCTACAAGGTGGATTAGTCGAAATGCAAGATTTCGAACGAATTTTAAATGCAGCCAAGCACCGAGCCAAATTACAGGCAGACTGCCGACGACGAATAGCACAAATACAAAATGACTCATCAATATGATGTCGGCTAGCTGCATTCTTTATAAAATTTACAGCAAGGATTTTAGTCTCTTTTCGACTTTATCCAGGTGAATGCGTCCTAAATGGGCATCAACGATTTCACCATCTCGATTGATTATTACCGTATAAGGTAAAGCGCCTTGCGTATTTCCCATTGCCTCTGCCAGTGAAAACGCCTCCACGTCTCCCACTACGACAGGATAATTGATAGCAAACTCTTTACTGAATGCTTCCACTTTTTCTTTTTGATCGATAGCAATGCCAACCAGGACCAGTCCCTGCTCACGGAATTTATCTTGTGCTTCAATAAGCTCGGGTATTTCTTCACGACAGGGCATGCACCACGTGGCCCAGAAATTCACCAGCAGAACATTTCCGCGCCATTGAGAAAAAGATTGCAAATTGCCTTCAATATCCGGCAAGCTAGCAGCAAAGAATGCTTCCCCGCCTGCTTGTTTGACAGCACCACTCAACTGTACATTCATCTGCTGAGTTTTGAATATAACTCCTGCAGCGATCGCTCCGAAGGCGATAGCTGCATACAGCAACAACTTGCCTAATTTCGACATGCAATTTTCCTCTGGTTAATAAAATAAACGGATAAAACAGTCGGACTAAATCAATACCGCATCCAATACGGAAAGGAAATCTTCCTTATTGAGATAGCCGATGATCTTGATGTTCGGTATTTCCCGCCCTTGACGGTCAATAAATAGAATTCCTGGCGGCCCAAACAATTTGAAATGCTTGAGTAGCGCTGCATCGTCAGGTGTTCCAGCAGTTACATCCACTTGCAGCAGAACAACATCTTTCAAGCGCGCCTGCACTCTCGTATCAGTAAAGGTAAATCGCTCCATCTCCTTACAGGAAATACACCAATCGGCATAAAAATCCACCATGATGTATTTGTTTCTTGACTGCTTGATAACTTCATCGAGCTCAGCTACCGTTTTTATCCGCTGGAACGGCAGATAATCAGCTTGATCAACCCCTACAGACTGGGATATTTCACTATTTCCGGCGCTAACAATACTCAATTTTGACAGCGGCTGCAAAATATCTCGGCTACCGGACAATACACCTATCAGCAGGGCAACCCCAATCATTAACGCAATGACGCCGATACCCTTAAGAAATTTGCTGAAACCTGAGGCTCTTTCAGGCAAAGGATCGATCGCATGCAGATAAATAGCCGAGATGATCAGCAACGCTGCCCACAATAACATATAAGCAACTGCAGGAATCACCGGTGATATCATCCAAAGAGCAACTGCCAGTAACAGTACACCAAAAAATTGCTTGATCGATTCCATCCATGGGCCTGATTTGGGCAGCAAAGCACCCGCTGATGCGCCTAGTAATAACAGAGGGACACCCATGCCTAGCGCCATTACGAATAATGCCGACCCGCCGAGTACAACATCCCGCGTTTGGCTGATATAGAGCAATGCCCCCGCAAGTGGAGCTGCGACACAAGGACTGACGATCAATGCCGATAGCGCCCCCATGCCAAATACTCCAGATAAACGCCCACCTTGCAGCTGTCTTGCTTCTTCTGAAAGCTTGCTCTGGAAAAAATCTGGTAATTGCAATTCGTAAAAGCCAAACATCGAAAAAGCCAGCATGACAAAAATCAACGCAAAAGTGCCTAATACCCAGGCATTTTGCAGGGCTGCAGAGAGCATGGTCCCAGACAAGCCGGCAGCAATGCCGGCAATGGCATAAGCGATCGCCATTCCCAGAACATAGGCAAGCGCCAGCACAAATCCGCGGCCTTTAGTAAGGTGCTGACTTCTGTTAGCAATAATGCCCGATAAAATCGGAAACATAGGAAAAACGCACGGCGTAAAAGCAAGCAATAAGCCTATGCCAAAAAAGCCCGTCAAAATCAACCAGAAATTACCACTCGCAAACATTTGCTCGATTTTGTATGACTCAGTTTCAATAGCGGGCAATCTGGAAGGTGTTCCAAACAATTCGGCAGCAGCATCCCCAGTTGCAGCAGTTGCGTTGCCACTGATCGTTTCGGCTACTGCATTCAAGGCTGCTTTGATTGCTGGAAGTGTTATGTCGCTTTCTTTTTTGATCGGTGCATAGCACACGCCTATCGGTTCATTGCAACCCTGATAGGTTGTGGCAAGAGAAAGCTGATCGGCTGCTGATGATTCTCGTTTTAATGAAATAATAGCCTGAACGGGCTGATAATAGACCTCTGTTTTCCCGAAGGTCAGATCATCCTTCATTTTGCCTGGTGGTAGCGTAATTTTTTCTATATAAATGCCATCGCTTTTTGGCTCGAAGGCAATTTTGTCGCGATAGAGATAATAGTCCTTTGCAGGAATAAAATTAGCGATGAGCGTGCGCTCATCACGCACCTCGATTGAGAATTTAAATGCCTCATCTGGGGGTAGCAACTCCTGTTCAGCTTGCCCAAAGCTCGCACCCAATTTTTGCAGTATCGATAGTACACCGGAGTCACTGGAGCGCTTTTCTTCTTCGGCAACAACATTTGCGCTAACAAGACAAAATAAAATCAGAAAAAGTTGAATTAAACGCATAGCTTACTCAAAATTATTTTTACTATTGCTAGTTCAAGAATGATTGGCCACCTCATCAGCAATCCACTGCATGTATGCAGGTAATCCAGTCTTTACAGGGACAGCGATAACCTCAGGGAGTTCATAGGGATGCATCGCCTTGATGATCTTTTCCACCGCAGCATACTGCTCCGCCAGCGTTTTAATAAAGATCGGTATTTCATCGATCGTTTCAGTCTTTCCCTGCCAACGGTACACAGAAGTGGACTCAGCCAATATATTAACGCAAGCTGCAAGCCGGCTTTCCATGAGTTTTTGAGCAAGCATCAGCGCGCTTGCTTTGTCAGGAAAATTGGTAATAATAAGTATAACTTCCATTTATCTGCTACACAGGAAGATTCAAAAGTTTTATATTCTTTTTTATACTAAACTCAAATTTACTTTGGCGGAACATAAATCCGTCAGCTTTTGTTTTGTAATAACCAACAACATTAATGAATAAACTAACCCAATGATTAAGAAATTATTTCTATTACTGCAAATGCTTGCCTTAATTGCTCCTGTCGGTATTTTTTTTATGTACATCATTATGGATGAAGGCGATCAGTTCACTTACGAGCACTACTGGGTGACAGGGATGAGTTTTATTCCTTTTTTATTTGTGCTGCTGCTAAAAAACTTGTTTCTGGGAATCAGTAAAAAATAATCTCCTGGCAAAACAGTGAACAAACCAAAATCTAGCTGGATGGAAGATAGCATATGCTGTAGCAGCCTCACCATCCAGCTGTGCGCAAAAATTTCCCTACAAATCATATCCTTATCTTACCAACCAAGCAATCAGCCGTAGCGCTCAGGATCAATGAATCCAACGTTTAAATAAGCAATTATAAACGTTCATTCATACCTCTGCCTTTGATAGCAGAGCTAACATTAATCTTATTGATTCAGCAAGACAAAGTCCTTGCTGACTGAATTTTATTTATATCAATCAGCGCGCCAAACATACGATGATATCGTATAACTGGTAACTTCAAGCCGCAAACAGTCTTAGCAGTACTCCTCTTATCTTCACATTTTTTTTAGCTTATGTGATGTACTTTATTTCATTGATACCAGTTTTGACTGGAAATCTTTAATAGCAGTAACAAAGATCATGCTAGCGAGCAAGTGCTCCGCAAGACGATGCAAATTGTGGTCTGGATACACATAGCATTCAAATGTCATTTAATCAATGTATAGGAGGGAAAATAAACAGTAAATCAATAATCTCAGTGTTTCCATACATTTCTAATCTAATTCAGTGTTTTTTATACCAGAAGGAGATCTCTATGTTTATCAAACAAGCTCTTGTTGCTGCAGGTTTGAGTATGGCTTTTTCAAGTGTCATTGCTTCAGAAACAGCTAGCACCACAAACCAACCCTCGTCTACGGTCACACAAACCAATCAGTCATCGCAGAAACCCGCTTCCAGCTCGTCATCAGCTGAAAATAAATCATCACTGCCGCAGCAACAATCAAGCTCTCAAAGAAAATCCCGCATGGCCGATTATTGTAAAAAACATACCTGCTAATTTTGATCAAAGGAATCGTTACAACAATGAAAATAAAAACACTTTTTACTGGATCAGTACTCACTTTTTTGTTTGCTATTGCCACAGTCGCCGTAGCGGAAGAGCCTCATTGGGATCATACAATGCAGGCAGATTGGGGCAAGCTCGAGGATTCGTCTCAAACCGAAGTTCCTAAAATGTATCCCTTTGCCGAATGCAGCATCGGGCATCACCAATCACCGGTTGACCTTGCTTCGACCAGCGCTTCAAAGCGATTAAACAGGATAAAAACGCTCTATCCGGCTGATACCGTGGATTTTTATAACACTGGTCACGCCGTGCAAGTCAACTTTTCTGACCATTATCAAGGCCAATTACTCGTCGGAGCAGCAGCCTATCCGCTCATTCAGCTTCACTTTCATGCTCCCAGCGAACATGTAATTGACACCCAAACCTTCCCGGCTGAATTACACTTTGTTCATGTCAGGGATGATGGAAAGATTGCAGTTTTGGGAGTTCTCATGGAAATCGGCGAAGAAAATCAGGTTTTCCAAACTATTCTGGATAATATGCCGCCAACTGAAAAAAGTCATAATGCGGACACTGGCATTCATATCAAGCCGACATTGCTGCTTCCACATGACAGAAAACACTACCATACGCTGGCAGGATCATTAACCACGCCACCCTGTAGCGAGGGTGTAGACTGGTATATCCTGACAAATACTATCACCATATCGGAGGAACAGCTGAACAGGCTCAAAGGTTTTTATGATGGCAATGCAAGACTGCCGCAGGCTTTAAATGACCGGGTGGTAGCAGAAAAGAACTAATTTGAAACCGGCAAATCGAGCATTGCTCGCTTTGCCGAGGCAACCAGAATGTTCCAACAACAACTTCACCTTCTCATCCCATCAGGTAATTGTCAAATGCTCAATGCCCGCATTGATGTCCGCGTGCCTTGCTTCCGCACCATGTAGCTTGATTTGCAAACGCAGTTCATTCATGGAATCGGCATTTCTCAGTGCATCCTCATAGCTGATGTGTCCAGCCTCGTAAAGCTCAAAGAGCGCCGTATCAAACGTTTGCATGCCGAGCTCGCGCGATTTCTTCATGATTTCCTTGATTTCATGTACCTCTCCCTTAAAAATCAGATCGGAAATCAGCGGAGAATTCAGCATCACCTCAATCGCCGCCACCCGTCCCTTGCCTTCTTTCTTGGGAATCAGCCGCTGCGCGATCAATGCGCGCAAATTTAATGATAAATCCATCAGCAGCTGCGCCCGCCGCTCTTCCGGGAAGAAATTGATAATGCGGTCAAGCGCCTGATTGGCGCTATTGGCATGCAGCGTCCCCATGCATAAGTGGCCTGTTTCAGCAAAAGCAATCGCATGCTCCATGGTTTCGCGATCACGAATCTCGCCAATTAGAATGAGATCGGGTGCCTGGCGCAAGGTATTCTTTAGTGCAGCTTCCCAGGAAGCGGTATCCACGCCGACTTCCCGTTGGGTGACAACACAATTGATATGTTCATGCACATACTCCACGGGATCTTCGATGGTGATGATATGGCCATAGCTGTTCTGGTTACGATGGCCGATCAGAGCGGCGAGTGAAGTCGATTTGCCTGAGCCGGTGCCGCCCACGAAAATGACCAGACCACGCTTGCTCATCACCACCTCTTTCAGCACCGGTGGCAGCCCTAAATCATCAAATTTCGGAATTTGCGTGGTAATTGTGCGGATCACCAATCCCGTCCGCTGCTGCTGCACAAAGGCATTGACACGGAATCGCCCAATCCCATGGGGATGAATAGCGAAATTGCATTCCTTGCTCGCTGCAAACTCTGCCGCCTGCTTATCATTCATGATAGCCCGCGCCAGCTCAGCCGTATGCTGCGGTGAGAGCTGCTGCTGTGATACCGGCGTCATTTTTCCATCAATTTTAAACGCAGGCGGGTACCCTGCTGTGATAAACAAATCAGAAGCTTTTTTACTGAGCATCAAGCGCAGCAGATCGTGCATGAATTTAATGACTTGCTCTTGTTCCATGACCGATTTTCAAATCCTTTTCAATTTAATTGAGTCCATCAACCTCGGAAATTATCCTTGTTCATTGCTTTAGCTCTTGCTTCTCCCAGAGCAACGACATTGCGCTTCACGAGATCGGCCAGATTCTGATCAAGCGTCTGCATTCCCACCGCTCCGCTAGTCTGAATAGTGGAATACATCTGCGCTACCTTGCCTTCCCGAATCAAATTACGGATGGCCGGCGTACCAATCATGATTTCATGCGCCGCCACCCGTCCGGTGCCTTCTTTGGTCTTCAGCAAGGTCTGAGAGATAACTGCTCGCAGTGATTCAGAGAGCATGGCGCGTACCATTTCCTTTTCTTCCGCAGGAAAAACATCGATGATGCGATCAATCGTTTTGGCTGCTGAACTGGTGTGCAATGTGCCAAATACCAAATGACCTGTTTCTGCTGCGGTCATCGCCAGGCGTATCGTCTCTAAGTCACGCATCTCACCCACTAGAATGATATCCGGATCTTCCCGCAAAGCGGCGCGCAGGGCATTGGCGAAACTATGGGTATCTCGGCCGACTTCGCGTTGATTGATCAGGCACTTCTTGCTTTCATGAACAAACTCGATCGGATCCTCGAGCGTTAGAATATGGCCGTACTGATTTTCATTAATTTCGTTGATCATTGCAGCCAATGTAGTTGACTTGCCGGAGCCGGTTGGCCCCGTCACTAGCACCACACCACGTGGCTGTTGCACAATCTCAGCAAAAATCTTGGGGGCTTTGATCTGCTCCAGCGTCAGCACTGTTGACGGGATGGTGCGCATGACCGTGGCCGCGCCTCGGTTGGTATTGAAAGCATTTACCCGGAAACGGGCGAGATTAGGGACAGCGAAAGAAAAATCACATTCCAGATGCTCTTCATAGAATTTACGCTGACTGTCATTCATGATGTCATACACCATATCATGCACATCTTTATGCTCCATTGCTGGCAAGTTGATACGCCTGATGTCGCCATGCACGCGTATCATTGGCGGCATGCCGGCAGACAAATGCAAATCAGAGGCGTTATTCTTGACCACAAAGGCAAGTAGCTCTACTATGTTCATCTAAATTCCTAAATTTTTTATGAATAGGTGATGCTGGTCAGTTCAGAGTGTTCCTGATTTTCCAGCTTAAAGTAAAAAAAGCCTGTTTGCTTATCAACGGTAGGAATAAATAAAAATTGAGAAGAGATTAAGTGATTGATAGCCATCCTTGGCTAATACGCCTTACCCCGATACGTACCCATTTCATTGTTTTTCATTGCCATTAGCACATCATGACAACCATTGCCACACGTCTGCAAACAGTCAAATCACGCATTGCAGAAGCTGCCAGGAACGCAGGACGACGCCCTGAAGATATTCTGTTATTGGCTGCCAGCAAAACCAATCCACCCGAAAAGTTAAGAGAAGCCTGGGAGGCAGGGCAAACTGTATTCGGAGAAAACTACTTGCAGGAAGGATTGATAAAAATTCATGCGCTTGCCGATCTGCCCATCGAGTGGCATTTTATTGGTCCAATCCAAAGCAACAAAACAAAACCCATTGCTGAAAACTTTTCCTGGGTCCACAGCGTGGATAGGGAAAAAATTGCTGTTCGCCTATCTAATGCCCGGCCCGAGTCGTTACCGCCGCTGCAAGTCTGTGTACAAGTCAATGTCAGTGGCGAAGTCACCAAAAGCGGTATCGCGCCTGAGCAGGCAGCAGAACTGGCTGCTTTTGTCAGCCAGTTACCCCGGTTAAAATTGCGCGGCTTGATGGCGGTACCCGAGCTTACTTCTGCCACCGCCCTTCAGCGGGAACAATTCCAGATAATGCGGAAAATATTTGATCAGCTCAAACAGGATGGATTCGATATCGACACGCTATCAATGGGCATGTCTGAAGATATGGATATCGCGATTGCAGAAGGTGCAACCATTGTACGCGTAGGTACTGCTATTTTTGGAGCAAGGCGCTATGCTATTCCCGAGGAGCTCGCTCCGCGCCAGTAGTCAGCGCCTGATATTTGGCCAGCAATTGCTCGCGGCTCTCGATCACATCCGGATTGGTGATGATGCAATTAACCGGGCAAACTTCAACGCATTGGGGCGTGTCATAATGCCCCACACACTCGGTGCATAAATTGGGATTGATCACATAAATTTCCTCACCTTGCGAAATTGCGCCGTTAGGGCATTCCGGTTCGCATACATCACAATTGATACATTCATCTGTAATTATTAACGCCATACCAGCAACCTCAACAAATCAGTTTTTCATTTTTTGACGTAACTCTTGCGCAACAATGGGATGCACAAATTTACCTGCATCCCCTCCAAGTCGGGCAATTTCCCGCACGATTGTTGCGGAAATGAACATGTACTGCTCAGAAGGGGTCATGAAAACCGTTTCAACATCCGGATACAAGCTACGATTCATTCCTGCCAGCTGAAACTCATATTCAAAATCAGATACCGCCCGCAAACCTCGCAGAATGATGCGGGCATTTTGTTGCTGTAAAAACTCAGTCAGCAGGCCAGAAAACCCCATCACTTGAATATTTGAGCAGTCCTTCAACACTTCTTGCGCCATTTTGATGCGATCGCTCAATGAAAAAAAGGGTGCCTTGCCACCACTATCAGCAGCAACTGCCACGATCACCCTGTCAAATAATTTTGCCGCACGGCGCACCAGATCCTCATGACCACGCGTCAGAGGATCGAAAGTGCCGGGATAAACCGCTTTATCCATTTTCATTCAATTTTAGTAATCGATAGTAAACCTTGCCTGCCCGCCCGCTTCGCCATACCAGCCACTGCTCATTAAGCTCGGTGCCATGATCACTTTCAACATAAACCAACGCATTTTCTGTCATACGGCCAGGCAACTGTGCGATTAAGTCAGGTAACAAGTCAAACTGAAAAGGGGGATCCAAGAAAATGACATCATATTGTCTGACATCAGCAGCGATAAACGCCAGCGCATTCATCTGCACTAATTCCACTTGCGTTGCTCCCAGCTTTTCCCGGGTAACATGCAAACCACGCATGATGCTTTTATTCAATTCTACCATCACGACATGCTCTGCCCCGCGTGACGCAGCCTCAAAACCCATCGCTCCGCTGCCTGCGAACAAATCCAAACAACGCTTACCGGTTAAATCCTGCCCCAGCCAATTAAACACTGTTTCCCGCACGCGATCAGGCGTTGGCCGTAAGTATTGCTCCTCGGGGAAAGTGATCACACGGCTGCGCCACTTGCCACCAATAACCCGAATCTTTCCCTCACGCAACATATGTCGATCACACTCAATGGCAAATCCTGATTTCTTGAGAGCGATTATACTGGAGACTCGCAGCACTCTTTCTGTAATTTGACAGAAATTCAGGCTTAATCTGGAAATTTCCTGTCACTTACTCGCTCAGCTTCATTAGAATATGACATACGCTAAAATTCATTTTTCGGGGAAAAATATTCGTGTCACCTTATGAACTGTTAATCGGTCTACGCTACACACGTGCAAAAAAGCGCAATCACTTTATCTCTTTTATTTCCCTGATTTCCTTGCTCGGTATCACGCTGGGCATGACCGCACTCATTACGGTCATGTCCGTGATGAATGGCTTTCACAAGGAAATCCGCTCGCGGATACTGGGTGTGGCCTCGCACGTTCAAATCAGCAGCATCAATGGGATTTTAACCAACTGGCAAACTGTTGCCGACACAGCTAGCAAGCATCCGCTGGTCGTCGCGGCAGCACCCTACGTCAACGCACAAGGCATGTTGTCGCATAATCAGGTCGTGCGGGGCGTCATCGTGCGCGGGATTTTGCCTGATGATGAAAGCCGCGTGGCCGATTTTGCGCAAATGATGGTAATGGGCGAGCTCAATCGGCTGGCAGCAGGTGAATTCGGTATTGTCATTGGTATCGAGCTGGCACGCAGTCTTGGCGCATTTCCAGGCGACAAGATTGTCCTGATTTCACCGCAAGGGCAAGTAACCCCTGCCGGCATCTTACCCCGTCTGAAACAATTTACCGTAACCGGTGTGTTTGAGGCAGGTCACTATGAATATGATTCTGGCTTGGCATTGATTCACATGGCAGACGCCCAGAAACTCTATCGCATGGAACCCGGCCAGGTTTCTGGCGTGCGGCTGAAACTGCAGGATATGTTCCAGGCGCCACAAGTAGTGCGCGACCTGTCATTAGTGGTTGCTGCTGACAATTATCTCACTGACTGGACCCATCAGCATGCCAATTACTTCCGCGCCATCCAGATCGAGAAGCGCATGCTGTCGCTGATTCTGGCATTAATTATCGCGGTCGCAGCCTTCAATATCGTCTCCACCCTGGTCATGGCGGTGACCGATAAACAATCAGATATCGCCATCCTGCGTACCTTGGGCGCCAGTCCTGGCAGCATTATGAAAATATTTATCGTTCAGGGAACGTTAATCGGTGTGCTTGGCACGGTACTGGGGCTCATAGGCGGCATGCTGCTGGCTTATAACGTTGGTGAAGTGGTTGCATTCATCGAACAACTGTTTAGCGTACAGTTTCTCTCACAGGAGGTTTATTACATCAGTGAAATACCTTCTGACCCCCAGCTTGAGGACATCGTGACAGTGGCAGCAGTATCCTTCCTGCTGACTTTACTGGCAACGCTTTACCCAAGTTACCGCGCATCAAAAGTCAATCCAGCGGAGGCGCTGCGCTATGAATAATACGGTCATCTCTTGCCACGATCTCTACAAAAGCTACTTTCAGGGCAAACTGGAAGTGCCTGTGTTGCAAGGAATCAATTTGACGCTGAACAAGGGTGAAATGGTTGCAATTGTCGGTGCTTCCGGTTCGGGTAAAAGCACGCTGCTGCATCTGCTCGGCGGACTCGATTCGCCAAGCAAAGGTGAAATTCTGCTGCTGGGGCAAGACCTCACCACTATCAGCGAAGAAAAAAGATGCCAGCTGCGCAATCAATCCCTCGGTTTTATTTATCAGTTCCACCATCTGCTGCCAGAGTTCAGCGCGCAGGAAAATGTTGCCATGCCGCTGCGGATACGGCGCATGAACAAGCGCGAAGCAATGGAGCGCGCAGCAGAAATGCTGCAGCTGGTAGGCCTGGGCCATCGCCTGACTCATACCCCTGGCGAACTTTCTGGCGGAGAACGTCAACGGACAGCAGTGGCACGCGCGCTGGTAACCCAACCAGCCTGTGTGCTGGCTGATGAGCCGACTGGTAATCTGGATCGTCATACCGCCGAGGGTGTGTTTAATTTAATGCTGGAGCTCAATCGTAAAGTCAATGCCACCCTTGTCATCGTCACGCATGATGCACACCTTGCCAGCCAGGCAGAACGGGTGTTACAACTGATTGACGGAGGGCTGGTATAAACCTTGATCTTGTTAGCGCGATAACACACCTGATGCTGCTACTGGATAATCCTAGAAGCCGTAGTTGGCTGCTTAGCTGGAAAATTAACGCATGATCTATAGGAGCATGTTCAAAATTTTGCAGCCCACTTATATGGCGAGATTACTATCAGATACGTCGCGGCCCAATCTGGTCAATTTGCTCCAGCAACGAATACGCTGCCCTTTGCAATGCAAAGGGCAGCCCTGCGACTAACCTTTCCTCTCAACTGGAGCACCGCACACCACATCCTGCCCAGCTATGGTTTCTGGGTTAAATCCAATCAGATAATCGTTTTGCGCGAACTGAAATGATTGTAGGGATCTTTTACGCGGGTTTGCTTTATTTTTACCAGCTCGTTGTAACTTTTATCAAAGTAAGTTCTGGTGGGTACCGAACTGTCTTTGAAGCTGATGAAAGCGCCCGAGGTATTAGGGATATCGTAATCGCGACAAATATCCATCCAGTCAAGTGCACGGTTTAGGCGTGTGTACACGCAGTTGTTCTGACCTTCCTCCTTTTCTTTTTCAGCTTCGTTCCACCAAGTCTGGTACTGTATGGTGAATAACTTGTCTTTGTAAGAAACTGTTTGGAAATTCTGAATCCTAGCGTTAATGTAAGGAATTTTCTATAAACAGGCGGTATCATGAATCAACAAAAAGTGTAGGAAGCGTTATCCGAGTGACCTAAGCAATGGAGCGTGGC
>NZ_JAGFJM010000072.1 GCF_024102715.1 Nitrosomonas communis | reverse complement strand
TATTGATATTCACGTGATGACGGCAAAACGAAGATGTTTTGACACGAATGCCATTTTCTAAACTATCTGGCCCTAGATAGGTACCCCATGGCCAAGCTGCAATTGCGACGTGTACAGAAAGGTTTTTAGCGGATAATCCCATGGCTTCTGGACCGTAAAAAACGATAGGGCGAATATAACCTGATTCAAGGTGATTCTGTTTAACTACTTCCTTTTGTGCTTGCATTAGTGTGACCCTGTCAAAAGGCATAGGCATTCTGAAGATATGCGCTGAATTAAACAGGCGATCAGTATGCTCAGTCAAACGGAAAATGGCCGGTCCCTTGCTTGTTAGATAAGCACGTAGGCCTTCGAATACACCCATTCCATAATGTAGAGTATGAGTAAGTACATGCGTGGTAGCATCTCGCCAAGGAATCATTTTCCCATCGTACCAGATTACACCATCGCGATTTGCCATTGACATCAAAGGGCTCCCGATAAAAGTTCAAATTTCACATTTTAGCGTATTTTTTAGTAAACAATGAAAGCTTAGGCATACTAATACAAATTGTTAAGACTCTTTAAGAATCTGTTAGATTCGATTATTAATCATGGACAAATCTCTGGTTTGCTTTTCGCTGTAAAAATCAGGAAGAGCTCAGGTGAGATGGATGTCTAAGTAAAAAAAGAAAGTAATGAGTTTTGATTTAGAATGTAATGCGTTTGATGCTTAGAAAGTCAATTAGGAATCGAGATTTGTTAAGTTTTTATGCTTTTTGTTTAGACGAATGGGGCAGAATTTCTTGTGCAAACACGGAATGGAATTGTTCAGCCGGAGAGCAAAATGGCATTACGAGCTAGAACTGATCAGGCGGGAATTGATTTGAATGAATAGCGATTTAAGGGATACCTGGAGTTATCGATTCATTCTGTTGTTCAAGATTGAATTAGAAATATATTTCATAACCAACTAATCTATTGGAGATTTTATGTTTCAACATGTAAAAGTACCTCCTAATGGCGAGAAAATTCTTGTCAATAGCGAATTCTCATTGAATGTACCTGATTACCCAATTATCCCATTTATTGAGGGTGATGGAATAGGGGTTGATATCACACCTGTGATGATAAAAGTGGTAGATGCGGCTGTGAATAGGGCATATGGGGATAAGAAAAAGATTTCTTGGATGGAGATTTACGCTGGAGAGAAATCAACCAAGTTGTACGGTGAGAATATATGGTTACCAGATGAAACATTACAGGCTGCAAGAGAATATGTGGTTTCTATCAAGGGTCCCTTGACAACACCGGTAAGTGGCGGGATTCGATCTATCAATGTCGCACTGCGCCAACTGCTGGATTTGTATGTGTGCTTACGTCCTGTTCGATATTTCGAAGGTGTACCTAGTCCGGTAAAGAGTCCGGAAAAAGTCGATATGGTCATTTTTCGTGAAAATTCAGAAGATATTTATGCAGGGATAGAGTGGGAAGCTGAATCCGCATCCGCGAAGAAGGTAATCGATTTCCTGATAAAAGATATGCAAGTCCAGAGTATTCGTTTTCCTCAGTCTTCCGGTATTGGTATCAAGCCGGTATCAAAAGAAGGAACTGAGCGACTAGTGCGGAAAGCGATTCAGTACGCGATCGATAAGAAACGCGCATCGGTAACATTGGTGCATAAAGGTAACATTATGAAGTTTACCGAAGGAGCTTTCAAAAATTGGGGTTATGGCGTGGCTAAGAGAGAATTCGGTGCTGAGTTGCTAAATGGGGGGCCATGGATGAAATTACCTGAGGATAAAGGTGGGATTGTCATAAAAGATGTTATCGCAGATGCTTTTTTGCAGCAGATTTTATTGCGTCCTGATGAGTACGATGTAATTGCGACACTAAATTTAAATGGTGATTATATTTCTGATGCGTTAGCTGCACAGGTGGGGGGGATTGGAATTGCCCCTGGCGCAAATTTAAGTGATTCAATTGCGATATTTGAAGCTACGCATGGTACCGCTCCTAAATATGCTGGTAAGGATCAAGTTAATCCCGGATCAATTATTCTTTCGGCTGAAATGATGCTAAGGTATATTGGCTGGAATGAAGCCGCTGATATCCTTATTAAATCCATGGAAAGAACTATCAGGGACAAAATAGTAACTTATGATTTTGCGCGACTAATGGAGGGAGCAACTAAGGTTGCCTGCTCAAGATTCGGTGATGCAATGATAGAAAGAATGAGCTAGGTAGTGTCGTCACGAAATGTGGTTAAATTACAACTTTATTGTCACTCGTAGGTAGTTTCATGACGGAGAGCGCGCGGCGACACGATGTTTCAGACGCGGTTTGGGTGCTACTGGAGCCGCATTTGCCTGGGCAAAGCGGACAATGGGGCGGAATTGCCAGGGACAACCGGCAATTCATCAATGCGGTGTTTTGGATTTTGTGTACAGGCGCGCCATGGCGTGATCTTCCGACCAGTTATGGGGATTGGAAAAACACGCATCGGAGATTTTGCCGCTGGCGCGATAACGGTATCTGGGAGGCATTGCTGGAACAGCTTATCGATGAGCC
>NZ_JAGFJM010000067.1 GCF_024102715.1 Nitrosomonas communis | reverse complement strand
GGCCTACCCTCATCTCTCATGCAGCATAGCTGCTCGAAGGACTGCGTCCTTCTTTGCGCCTTCGTGGCACACCGTTATCCCAACAATTTCCCAAACGATTCATACTGCCCTACAAACCCATGTGCTTTCAGCAATCTGCGATATGCTTTGCTGGCATACTGTGATCCACGATCCGAATGTACTATCAGTCCCGGCTCTGGTCGGCGCAGCCAGATTGCCATTCGCAATGCATCACAAACCAGATTCGCTTTCATCCGTGAACTCATACTCCAACCCACCACCTTTCTGGAGAACAAATCGATGACAACCGCCAGATACAACCAGCCTTCCTGAGTCCAAATGTAGGTAATGTCACAAACATAGATTTGATCCGGTCTGGTAACCGTAAATTGCCGATTCAATTGGTTCTCAAACACTGGCAGCTGGTGATTGCTGTCCGTCGTCACCTTATATTTCTTCCGGTGCCTTACAGTCACTCCAGCCTCACGCATGAGTTTCCTCGTTTTCCAGCGGCCAACCGGATAACCTGATGCATTCATCGCCCGTTTCATCCTGCGACTACCGTAGGTGTAATCGCACGATTTTGCAATATCCAGCACGGCATCAAGCACTTGTCTATGGTGCAAATCATCGGGCCGATTGCTGCAGCGTTGCTCATAGTCATAATAAGCGCTTCGGCTGACACCCAATAGCCAGCTCATCAAACCGACCGGGTAGGTCTTCTTTCTTTGGGTGATGAACGAGTATTTCACTTCGTTTCTTTCGCGAAGAAGACCGCCGCTTCCTTTAATATTTGCCGCTCAAGCTTTAATTGCTTGTTTTCTATCTTAAGCCGCCGAATTTCTTCCTGCTCCGGTGTCAGCTTCCCATTACCTCGAAATGCCTGACCATTAGTATCCGCCTGGCTCTCCTTGATCCATCGCCCAAGCATGTTAGCCCTAATTTCCAGGCTCCTGGCAGCCTCTGCTATCGTAAATCCCTGATCCACAACCAGACTGATTGCATCCAGTTTGAATTCTTTTGTGTATTGTTTTCTCTTCAACTTTTCTTCCTCCAATTAAGTCAATTTTCTCTTAACTGGAGTGTCCGGGTCTATTGGACCACGTCAAGTCGCTATTATTTTTTAATGATGAGGCTTTTCAAAATGTCGACGAGTTTGCTCTATCACGCTTTTGGCATAGTTGGTTATTTTTATCAAAGCACCTGTTATATTGCGAACGCCATTGTAGTTGCGATAAAAGAAGATCAATGGCGTCTAATTCCATTTCTATTTCATAAGTGCAATAATAGAAGCAACTTATGAAAGGAAATATTGTGATGGCACGAGTAGCGAGTGGTAAAGAGGTGCTGGAACAAGCAAAAGATTTGCTGATTAATGCAAGAACAATAGAAGAATTAAGGCAGGCGCAGGCTGTAGTGCTGCCTTTGGAATTTGGCTTATCAATGAAGCAGACAGCTGCAGCGATAGGCACTTCAGTAGGCTGGGCGTGCCAACTTCGAATGCGTTTAATCCGCAGTGGCGGCATACGTGATACAACCAGGCCTAGCCGTGGTGGACGACGGCGCGAGAATCTTTCGCGTGAAGAAGAAGTTGCTTTTCTAGCGCCCTTTATAGAGAAAGCATCGGCAGGAGGTATTTTGATTGTGAGCGAAATCAAGCAAGCACTTGATGCACGCTTAAAGCGCAAGACATCGCTCGCAGCCACCTATAACCTACTGCACCGTCATGGCTGGCGCAAGCTGGCTCCTGACAAACGCCATCCCAAGGCAGACGTGCTCGCTCAGGATGAGTGGAAAAAAAACTTCGAGATACCCTCACAGAAATTGACCAAGAGTGGCAAGCAGAAGGACCGTTGCGTCTGATGTTTCAGGATGAAGCCCGCTTTGGGCGTGTTTCCGACACACGCCGATGCTGGTGCCCCAAACCTCTGCGTCCGCTATGCCAGGCAATGATCACACAGGAATATGTCTATGCTTACGCTACGGTGTCGGTTGCTGATGGCGAACTGGATACACTTATCCTGCCTCAGGTTAATAGTCATTGCATGCAGATATTTCTGGATGAAGTAGCGTCGCGTCATCCCAATGACCGGATTATCCTGGTGCTCGATGGGGCAGGATGGCATCGCAGTCACACCCTTAAGCTTCCACCTAATCTGCGCTTACTCATGCTACCGCCCTACTCACCGGAACTCAATCCTGTTGAGAATCTTTGGGATGAGTTACGGGAGAAGTCATTCCATAACCGCGTATTCGACAGCCTGGACGCACTTGAGAATCACCTGGAAGCAGCAATGCGTGACATGGAAAAAGATCGTGAATGTGTTCAATCCATCGTTGCATGGCCCTGGATTATCAATTCACTTTTGGAATAGAAATGGAATAACCAGCAACGATCCATCCGATGATCTGATTTTAAGTGTCCGATTGCTGGCTCCACAGCTTGGCGACGCTTAAGCCATCGTCGCTGCTGCCTCGTTAGTGACTTGTACTTGCCGCGATGGATGATTTCCACGTTCGGATTGT
>NZ_JAGFJM010000041.1 GCF_024102715.1 Nitrosomonas communis | reverse complement strand
AGCCGAGCATTTCCGCCTTATGGGTGAGATAGTAGGGATCGACGCCGATGCAGTGGCCGCCGACCAGACCAGGGCGGAAAGGTAGGAAATTCCATTTTGTGCCCGCGGCCTGCAGCACTTCATGAGTGTCGATGCCGACACGGTCGAAGATCATAGCGAGTTCATTGATCAAGGCGATGTTCAGGTCACGCTGGGTGTTTTCGATCACCTTGGCTGCTTCAGCTACCTTGATGCTGCTGGCGCGGTATACACCCGCGGTGATCACGGAAGCGTAAAGCTCGGCGACGGCTTCAGTGGTGGGGCCGTCATCGCCGGAGACGATTTTCAGGATTTTGGTGACAGTGCGTTCCTTATCGCCAGGGTTGATCCGTTCGGGTGAGTAGCCAACATGAAAAATCCCTTTTTCTTCCTGCCCTTCTGCTTTTTGCGCGCAAGCCCAGCGCATGCCCGAGTGTTTTTCCAGCAGGGGGACGCAGACTTCTTCGGTCGCGCCCGGGTAGACAGTGGATTCATAAATCACGGTAGCGCCATTCTTCATATGCTTGCCAACTGTGATGGAAGCGCTTTTCAGCGGGAAGAAATCAGGGATGTGCGCTGCATTGACTGGGGTGGGTACGGCAACGATGATGAAGTCGGCTATGCTAATACTGGCGGGATCGGTGCTGACTGTGAGCAAGGTGGCTGCTTTCAGGTTTTCGCTACTGACTTCGCCGGTAGGATCGCAATAATTTTTGTAGTTGGCGATCTTGGCTTCCGATGGGTCGAAGCCGATGGTTTGGAATTTCTTGCCGAATTCAACAGCGAGGGGCAGGCCGACATAGCCTAAGCCGACGACAGCGATGATGGGATTGTTCATGCGTAGTTCCTTGGATTTCAAATTTAACAAATCAAGTTACAACAAGTTGCAGGTCTCTTCAGGCACGCTACCGCCATGCCCGAACTGTGATGTTCAGCAAATGTTTGTTTCATTTCTGCCTGATACTGCTCATTCCAGGCTAAAAAACTGTTTATCAGGGGATGCGAAACCGAAGCTGTAAAAGCAACGTTTCGCTAAAAATCTACTACTGTGTCTTATTACTGTATTTCAACTTGTCTTGCAGCCGGGTATTTGATACAAATTTTTCATAATCTCGACAGTGCGTTTGCCGCGATGCTTATGTTTTTCTCACGGCCCAGCAAGCTGAGCATGACGGCAACCCGCTCAGTGCTGCTTGCAGAGACAATGCCGGTCAGGCCGCTAAGCGGGCCGGATTCGATGCGCACTGTGTCACCCGCGGCAAATGGACTGACAGCTTTTTCAATAGCTTCCTGCCGCGCTCGCATTTGCTCGAGCTGGTTCAGTGCCACCAGGACATCGCACTCAATTGTGGCTGGAACCTGACCAAAGGCGACCAGCGACGACACGCCTTGCGTGCTGCGTACGGGGCCGAGACCTTGCTGCGGTCTGCCGGGACTGAAGAACATATAGCGTGGAAAGCAGACTTCCTGCACACGGCACCACTGTCCATGGCGTTTCTTCCAGCGGGTGAGCATGGGCAGATAGGTTTTATAGCCCTGGCGTTGAAGATGCATCACGGCAGTGGATTCTTGCCGTGGCTTGGTTTGTGCCACATACCACGGTGAACCGGTTTCGAAATCATTGATTACTAGCGCATTGCTGTAATTGAATGCAGTTTGTTCAAGCGATAACTGTTTCATGGTTTCTGCGATCATTAATTCATCGTTCCTTTCGTGCAAATATTGATGTTGATGATTTAACAATCAAACTTTCTCTAAAATGCCACGCCGCTTTAACTCACTGATGACTTGGCGCACACAGCTATTCAAATCGGTTGTTCCTGTGTTGACGATGAGTTCCGGGTTTTGCGGTGTTTCATAGGGGGATGATATGCCGGTGAAATCAGGGATCAGGCCAGCACGCGCTTTTTTGTAGAGACCTTTCACATCGCGCGATTCACAGACTTCCAGCGGGCTATCGCAATGGATTTCAATGAAATCACCTTGCTCGACCAAGCTACGCACGCGTTCACGTTCTGCCCTGAAAGGGGAGATAAAAGCGGTCAGTACGATGATGCCTGCTTCAATGAAGAGTTTGGCCATTTCACCAATGCGGCGGATATTTTCTACCCGGTCTTCGGGTGTAAAACCCAGATCTTTACAAAGACCGTGGCGGACATTGTCGCCATCCAGCACGAAGGTCCGGTAGCCACGCTGATGCAGTTGTTCTTCGACGGCGTGTGCCAGCGTAGATTTACCTGCGCCGGATAATCCGGTAAACCAGAGAATTGCGCCGCGATGCCCGTTGAGCGCTTCGCGTCTGGCGCGGGTAACGGTGGCGCGATGCCAGATAATATTACTGGAAGCTGGTTGCGCAGTCATGATTAAATCTCCTGGCTATTGATCAGTTTGATCAGTTTTTCCTGTGAAACAGAGCGCAGCAAGGATTGTTCCTGAGATTCAGTAAGCGAGCCTTCTGTTTCAGAAGTAGAACGTTGTTCAGATGCCAGCTTGTCGAACATGACTTCAAGCACTAGCAATGACGCATCAGGGTTACGTCTTTCCGCAACGCGTAATTCGATACCGCTGAGGTTGCTGTGATCGAGGATTCTTCGGTCATTATTGCTATCGCGTTTAATAAATTCGCGCACCTGTATGCCTAGCTGCTCCATCATCCGTTGCTGTAGTTGCGCGACATATCGTTGAATTTCTTCGTCAGTGATGTTATCGCTATTCATCAAGCGGATATTGACTGCAACGGCATAGCGCTTGTCAGCATTTTGCTGCAAGGATTGTTTTTCTAAAACCTGCATCCAGGAATCTGCTCTGGAGCCGAGTTCTCTGGAAACCAGTCTGACCAAATTCTCGGCTTCTTGCGCGGTGTAGCTGCCCAGGAACAACCCATGTTCTTTTACGGACAGCAGCCCTAAAACAGCATGCAGGCGGCGCAATGCCATGATGAAGTACCAGGGATGCAGGGTTGCATAGCAATATCCCGAGAAGACAAGCAGAAACCCAAGCAGCATGACAAATTCGGGCACAGCCAGATATAAACCTGCCAACCCGATCAGGCCGAAAAATAAATGCAGGGAGGCGATGGTAATCACCGTGTCTTCGATACGGAAGCCCGCATGCAGCAGAATATGGTGCAAATGGTTGCGATCGGGCGTAAATGGAGATTTCCTTAACCATACGCGCCGCAGCATGACTCTGATGGTATCCATCAGCGGGATGGAGAATAACCAGATGGCCGTGACGGGGGTGATGGCTGGGTCAGTTCCTTGCGAGAGATCAACCAGCAGCCAGGCAAACAGGAAGCCGAGCAGCATGCTGCCATTGTC
>NZ_JAGFJM010000100.1 GCF_024102715.1 Nitrosomonas communis | reverse complement strand
AAATTCATTCGCACTATAAAACGGCCTGCTGCCATGGATCTCGGTTAGCAGGCTGGTCCTCCGTACCAACGCCATGAGCAGGGCGCGTGCATTGATTTTTGCCGGCGGCAGAGCATGGCCTTCATGCTGCAACCTGAGCGGTGTTTCAAACCGTAAGGTGATTCGCTCGGGCAGCGTCTCATCGGTCAAAGTGATGTACTGTGGATGATCGACCATGCTATGGCCTGGCTGGTAAATCAATACGCTGCTTTCCTGACTATCGACCTGTTTATTTATGGTGCTTACCCCGAGCAGTTCGGCCGTGCCGTCACCTGCACCGACCCCGCGCGCAAAAGCACGCTGCCATGACATGATGCACAGCGGTAAATGCTGCTGCGCATTGCCGATTAGCGTGAAGCCAAAAGAAAGCGTCTCGCCCGGCGCATAGTCCCTGATACCCCAGGCCGGTGGTTCAATGATATAAGGCACGGGGACGGTGGCAATATTTTTCAGCGAGGCTGCTTCCGGTTTGGCTGGCTCAAACACAGCAGGATAGGGGCAGGTGCGCTGCAGCAGGCAGCCCCGGCAGTCTTTTGCGCGCGTGACACAAGCCAGTTGCCGCAAGGCGCGCCCGAATACACCGCGCAGTGTGGAGCCGGCATATTCAGGCAACCGTAGCGCGCGCGTGATTTCGAAATCGAAACGGTAGCGGGCGAGGGGATAGGTGGTGCTCATGATGACATCTGCCTCTATGCCTGTCCGCGCAAGGTAGCCAGTTTGAGCTGTTTGCGCAGATCCTTGGCGTCAAGATTCATCAGTTTGCCAGCCCGATCTTCGAGCATGGCGGCCAGCTCATTTTTTTCTTCAATACTCCAATCCGGGTTTTCCAGCGCGTGCAACGCGAGTTTCTTGATCGTGCCACCATAGAATTGATCGGACACATTAATCTTCCGGCCCATTGCCAGGCGCTTGTCGATTTCATCGCGTAAGAGCGCGATTTGCCGCATGTTTTCACTCATGCTGGCCAGCTCAGCTTCTTTTGCTTTTGCAACTTCTTCTTCTCTGCGCAAGGCTTCTTCTTCCTCCATCCGTTTTTGCTCGCCAGCCCGTATCGCAGCCAGCCAAGTTGTACGTGCCTGTTCGACTTGTTCAAGGCGTTCACGCTGTGCATCGCGTAAAGTGTCTGTATATGGCCGGAGTTTATCGCGCACGGCGATGGAGAGATACTGGTATTCATCCTGGCAGGATTCAACCCATAGCCAACCGAATGGCAGTAAGCCGCCCGTTGCTTGCTTGCTTTCGCTGGCAAAGCGCTTTTCGGTAGTTTCGCTACGGAAGGTGAGCGGGGAGCCTTTTTTACCGAGTATTTTGATGTCGCGTACACCGTTGAGTGTTACTGATTCTGCACCGGAGTGCCTACCAACACGCAGCAAAAAGCCTTGGCAGTTTTTGCCCAATTCATGGAGTTCATTGTTAAGCAGATCTTTGATAGCTTCTTTCCACTGAGTATCGAGTATACCCGCCAGATGGACGTGATCGAGTTCGGCTTGTAGTTGCGGCAAGTAAAAATCATTACAGGCTTTACAAAGCTGCTGCCATGTCAGAGTGTTTTTATCCTTAAGATGGATACGGATTTCGCCGGTGAAAGCATCAGTCAGCATGCCGGGTATGGTTTCGAGAATAACCGGCAGTTTGGATGTATTGTGTTCGCTTGGCCGTTTTTTCTTGCTGATGACGTAGAGAATATGAGTGGGTGCTGGCTCCTCTTCATGATGGGCATCTGAGATGTGCAGATGGCGCAATGGGTCATTCTCGAATTTGCCAGCAGTGTATTCCAATAGTCTCTGTTGAAGCGCATGATTGGTTTCCTTACTTTTTTCTGCCATTTGTTGCAGTGGCTTTCCGCTGTTGAGTGCATCTAACCAGGCAGTGCGGATACTGCCTTTGAGCGAACTGCCGGGCAGATAGGGAGAAAAATCGATAGGATGGTAGGCGGTGCGCGCAATCTGGAATTGATTTTCGTTGTCGCTTTGGCCAGCTCTGTTTTCATAAGCCTGCGCAATTTCGCTGGCTACACCGACGATGTGGCTGGCCAGAGGCGCGAGAACCTTTCGATTGGATTTGAAAAATCGCTGGATGACGTCGAGTGTGTGACACGCGCCCAGTTCGCGGCGTTGCTTGTCATTCAGCACATCGACCAGTACTGCTGTATCCAGGTAGTGCAACAGATCGTCTTCAATCACGAAGTTGGTCGGAACATAATCCTCATCACAGCCGATATGGATCGGCGAGAGCGTGGTGAGGGTAATGGACCGGTGATCGACTTTGTTCTTGTTGTCGTTCATCATGCGTACTCCATATTTAAATTGACTACGGGCGCATAGCCTTGCTGCACCGTGGCGGGCTGGCTTAAAGAAAGTGTTCCGTTGCCGTCGAGGCCCTGACCAATGAACAGCGTATCGGCTGGCTTGTCTGTTGCAAAAATTGCGCCAGCAGCGGCAAGGAGCACAGGGTTTTTGAAAGGGTTGGCGGCAAGTGCGTGGCGGTTGCCATGCCGGCCAAAGCGGGTGATCACGCGCCAGTAGCTGTTGCTCACGTCGAACCCCAGCCCCTGCGGCGCGCAGGGGGCGAGTGTCCAATAAGCATTTATTTTTCCTGGTGCTGCAGCAGCAAATTCATAGGGTTCAATTGTATCGACGCTGAATTTACCCAGACCGATACTGGCATCACGGCCATAGCCTTGCATGCCGATGTTGGTGAGCAGGGATTGCAAGATTTCGATCGGCAAGCGAGATTCATCCAACACTAGATAGAGATCTATTGCTTGGTTTTGCGCAAAAAAGGTTTGCCGCTGAGTATAGGGCGCGAATTCGCCGGTGCCGGTGGTGCCTGTCAGCCGGTTTAGCGTGTTATGCGGCTGGACAGCTCCGACAGGCTTTTTTGTGTAAGCCTCCTCATCTGATTTGGCTGTCATCAACATGGATCTGAGCGGCTTCCCGACAGCATCCACAGGTATCCAGCGTTTGGCTTTATTGGCTTTGCGCTTCTCTGGATCATTTTTTTCGGTATCCGAATCGGATGCTGATTCAAATAGCTGGGGCAAGGTGGGCTTGGGCAGGAAACCTTGCGGAAAGCCATCGGAGACGACCAGCCAGGGATTGTCAGCGGTATAGCCGGAGAGCAGCCGCTGCAATTCCGATTCGCCAAACTGCTCACGCGCCGCCCAGCAGCATTGGCCAAACAAGGTGTCGCCTGCCAATGGTGTGCCCAAGGCAGTGTGCAATTGCAACCGGGCGCGATAGAGGGTGTGGGTCATATCAGGCAACTCCGATCATGCTGGCAAAAGGCTGAATCTGGTCAAAGCGTGCTTGCAGCGGTTCACCATCCACCTGCAAATCAATGAGACTGATCTTGCCATATCCGCGCGAGCCGGAACCGCCCAGGCTGTCGTATTCCAGCAGTTTGAGACCTTCCAGCACAATATTCAGCAGATCTTCGTCATCATGTACTTTGAGGCTTAAACGGAAGTCGAACTGTGCGCCTGCGACGACGCGCTCGGTCTGACGAATTGCGCCATTGGCTGCAACGCCCTTGATACGGTCGATGCTATTTTCTGTTTTGGCCTCGGTTGCAGAAGTATGTTCACCCAGTACGTTTTGTTTCCATTGTGCGTTCAGCGGGCAATCCCAGAATGCCAGTCGGCTAGGGCCGATTTTGTTTGCGATTGCGTCTGTATCACTTCCCGGTGCGCCGCCAAACAGCCTGAGTAGGTCGCGTGCGTTTGGTGTATCGGTTGATTTCAAATGTTGAAATGAAAATGGCTTGCCATTAGTAGCGGCAACTAGGCCAAACCGCCATTCGAGCAGACTGCGCATCTTGCCTTTGAGCGATGAACCTGGGATGTAAGGCAGGCCGGAAACCGGATTTTTGATCACCGTATTATCGATGCCGCCAATGCGCATTTCGCTGTCACCACCGCCGATATGCAGGCCGGTTTTGAGTTCGATTGTGCCTTTGATTTGCTGGATACGGGTTAATTGCATTTTTTCTGTCCTTTTTAAATGATGTTTAGCCGCGTAGGCCTTTAAGAAAACCGAGCACTGCTTCGAAATGCAGTTTGAAATGATTGAGTGCCTGGGCGCTGGTGGTGGCCTTGATGCCCTCCTTGAACCAGCGTTCAAACTTATCCCCTACAAGCTTGGGTTTGCGTCCTTTTGCATAAGCGACTTTTGCATTCATCATGCGAAGGAAAGGTTCAAATTTTTTGAATGTTTCCTCATCCTGGATTCGCTGTTGCCAATTAACCAATTCATCATAAAAGTGACGGATTTGAGTGGATTTGTTGCAGCTTCCCACTTTGCCTTCTTCTGCTAATTCGATTGCCACTTCTTCCGCCCAGGTATCAAAAAGCTCGCCCGGTACAGTTTGAAAAGCAGTTACAAATTTTGCGGAAATATCATTGATCCTTGAGTCGTTCAATTTCTGAGCGCTATTTTTTTTAGCGGAAGCTTTTCCTTGATTTGAATAGGACATACTTGATCTCCTTAGTTTTATTTTGATGTCATTTTATCGATTTCTTTGAAACCGTCTCGATTGGCAAGCTTGCCATTACTCCCGATTGCTATAAAGCAGAATAGACAATGGCAAACGATAAGCGCCGTGATGTATGCCGAACGCCTCGGTAAATTTCTGATTGATCGTTTCCATCAACTGTCTGCGTTGATTGTAGGTATTGGTATCACCGTTCAATTTGATCCGGTTACCAATGAAACGACTGGTGCGGTATACGAGTTGCGAGCGCCATAAGCTATCCTCCGGCCTTCTTTCAAGCCGTGCCCGCTCAGCTTTGTCAGCCAATTGCAGCAGGTCATAGAGATAACCGGTAGAGAGCTTGGCACCATGCTCTTCGGCTTGTGCAAGCAGATCCTCGAGTGTATTGGTGCATTCGGTCAGCAGTGCATGCCAGTCTTCCCAGCTCACGGTCTGATTCCATAGAGTAGCTGCATTCTTGAGTAGCTTGCCCTCTTTATCTTTGCGTGCTTTGGATTGTTCCAGTGCGGTTTCAGCGGATCGTGCCAAATGTCGTGCCGGTACTTTAGGTTGGGTCATGCTCAGGCCAGCGGAGAAGGTGATGCCTGGGTTGACCACGTAGTGTTCGAAGTACTGTTGCATTTCGCCGGCCAGTGCAATGGTGGAGCGCCACGGGCCGATCAGAAAGAAATCATCCCCACCAGCGAAGACAGTGTAGGTATTGCGGTAGCGAGTGATGCTTTTGCCGTCCTTGCCATGTTCGCAGAACCAGGGCAGCCACAAGGCAAAAAACAGGTTGATCTGGCGCGAGAGTGAGGCCCATTTGGCGAAGGTGGGTTTTTCCAAACCCTTTTGGAACAGCGCGCCGAGGTTGTCCACATCGCCCTTGAGCGTGACTAGGGCAATTTCTCCGTGCCAGCGTCCGTTTTCGTCAGGCTGACGATCTTCGCAGGCTAGGTGGTGCAAGGTCTTGATGGGGTATTCGCGATCAAAATCTGCTTCTTCCTGCCAGCGTCCATACTTATCCGCGGTGGCTTCGTCAGTTTGATCGAAATATGGCACATAGGTATTGACGAACCGTCTGGCAAAACCATCAAATACTTTGCCGTTTTCATCGGGCAGGCTGAAATCCCAGCAGCGGATCAGCTTGCGCTCTCTCGCCAATTGCCCATAGTGGCCGGATGCTTCCGCATCATTCACAAAGGTGATGCGCCAGCCAAAGTAATCCAATGCCAGCGATCCTTGTTTTAACGAGTCAGCATCGCGGCTAACCAGCACTCTGGCGCGTTTGGTGAGTGCCTCGCCGATGCGAATTTGATCCATGGCCAAATGGCTGATGGCATAACCCGGTGCATCTGATTCGGCAGGATAACGCCCATTGATTTTACAGACCCCCAGTTCGTTATTGAATCGGTGCAGGAACTTGCTGAAGACAGCAGGGCTATCGGCATGACAAAGATTGAAACGCCGGTGTTTGGCAACATCCAACGCTTCGAACAGACGCTTGACCAGCTCGCTAAAGCGCTTCTGCGTGAAATCGTTGCAACTGGCGGGTGTGACGGCGAGACCGATGCCGATTTCACCATAAGCATGCTGCAGGCACCAGGCATCAAATGCTTGTCGTGCTTTCTCAATCGCTTCATGAGTCTTTGCAGTATTCGGTGCGACGATGAGAAATTTACCGGCAGCATTGATGATCTGGCTGGTAGGCGGCAATGCCAGTGCATCCAGCAGCGTGAGCGTGGCGCACTCAGCCAGCAGGGCGACCTGGAAGGAGCGACCGCGCAGCAGCTTGTGCGCATGTTTGTTGGTTTCACCACCTTCCGCGAAGATGAAGTTTTGGATACCAAAGAAATCGCCTTGGATCAGCAGGAATTTTTCTTCCTTCCAGCCATTTTTCAGATCAGCGACAGTTAGTTTGTCTTTCTCATGATGCCAGCGCCACAGTGCAGCGGCCAATGCGGCAGTTGCTTTGGAGTGATCGTACAGCGAGACTTCCGGTTTGACACCAAAGGCAGTCGCGGCGGGTATCGCGTGGCATACGGTCAGCCATAATGCATCGAAATGATCAAGCCATAACGGCAGGTTTTCGCGGTGTGAGCGCGGTATCTGCTTCAAACCCTCCAATAACGCATTCCATAGCTGATGGTATTGCGCGCGGGCGGTAGCATCGTCGGCAGGAGTGCAATCAGTGCGCGGAAAGAGAGATTGGGGAGAGAGTGGTTCCAGCGGATAGCGCCACTTGATTTCTCCTTCTTCAATTTCCCCTTTGTCAATCTGCTCGAACAGGGTTAACAGGCGAGCACGGTAATGATTGTCACGTTCTTTTTGATTGTTATATTTGATATCGAATTCATCACGTTCGAAACCGGACGCGACACGATCGGCAGTGGCCACTACCCATTGCAGGAAGGTATCCGGTTTATGGTGAGCAGCTGCTGCATTGACAACCGAGTCTGGCAGGTTGGCATCTGTTTCGATCGAGACAAAGGGTGGGCAATTTCCCCTGAGATCAGGAAAATGACCGGTGGCTTCCAGCGCATCCCAGGCGATGCCGGTGTAGGCGGCATGGATATGACTGTGATAGCCGCCATTATATTGCCAAGGGCAGTACAGATTCTTATGCGCATCGAGCCGTCCGGCATGATCGATATTGGCGCGTTCTGCAAGCTTTCCTAAATCATGCAAATAGGCGCTTAGCGCGATGCGAGAGGTGGCATCAAGTAAATTCATATTGTTTCCTTGTTGTTATTTTTGCTAGAGGAAAAAAACTGGCATGTTTATTCGCATTGTATTGCCTTGTTTCCAGGCATTATTGATCAAACAGGCTCATTAAAAGGAAGTTATTCCGGGCGCTATTCAATGGTTGTTAAGTTAATTTAAAACAGCCGGAAGAAGCAATTCCGGCAAGCTTGCCAACAATCCCAGCATAATACAATGATGACATTTGATTGAACTGGGCGCAAAACGAGAGGCTTGTTGATGAAGGTATCGGTCAATTTATATCTGGGAGGAATTGCGGCGGTTTATTTGCTGTGGCTGTGTTGCTGACTGTTCTGGAAGATCAGGTGCTCGGCCTGGCTTTTTACAACTGAAACTAGGCATTGGTAACAATAGCAGCGGCGTTTACAGTCTTCATGGCATCCTTGAATGTCATGATGGTTGGTTATACGCACGCCAGTCTGCAGTTTTGCGGCTAAAAAAGCGGCTTTTCAGGAGGGTTAACTGTCTTTTACACGCTTCAACGCCTTGTAAGACGGTTTTCTAGAGTGGGACTTAAGTTCCAAGAATAATGGAAGAAATCATCTTCTATTTGCTGTATTAGAAATTAAATGAGTCGCTGATAATACTTATACAGATTTATAAATGAAGTGGAGAAAGATTGCATTGGAAGCTGAGTAAATTGGTTTAAACGAGTGCAGTCAATAGTTATCAAAAATTGGTAAATGTTACTGATGCTGGGTGAGGAGGATGCTCATAATAAAATAGAACAAGCTCTAAAGATTAAGATCGAGTATGGCTTTTGGAAACTACCTAACAAATAAAAATAAATTCTGATTTTGATTTATGCATACTACATCTGGAATCATTGATAAAGAACAATTTCTAGTTGAGTTTACACCGTTAGTAAAACGTATTGCCCACCATATGATGGTCAAGTTACCTGCCAGTGTGGAAGTAGATGACTTAATTCAGGCTGGTATGATTGGGTTGCTGGATGCTATAAACCGCTATGAAGGTTCATATGGGCGTCAATTTGAGAGTTATGCGGTACAGCGTATTCGTGGCTCAATATTGGATGAGCTGCGAGAGTCTGACTGGTTGCCTCGCAGTCTTCGTAAGAAGATGCGGCAAATTGAAGTGGCTATGAGAGTGTTGGAGCAGCGCTTGAGCGGCCCTCCAAGTGAGCTGGAATTAGCAGCTGAATTAAATATGTCGCTCGCTGAGTACCACGAGATAATGCAGGGAGTGCGTGGCGGTCAATTAATTTATTATGAAGATTTTCAGGAGGAAGAAGAAGATCATTTCCTGGATCGTTTATGCTCTGGATTTGATAATGGGCCGCTGGAAATTTTGTTGGATAAAAAATTGCGCGAATCACTGATTGCAGCGATTGAGAATTTACCACCAAGGGAAAAAATGGTGATGGGTATGCATTATGAACAGGAAATGAATTTGCGGGAAATTGGTGAGGTGCTTGGAGTAAGTGAATCACGAGTGTGCCAGATACATGCTCAAGCGATAGCGCGTCTTCGCTTGCGGTTGAGAAATTTATAAATCTGTTGATTGAGCCGGTTGAGCTGAGAGCTGAGGTAACCTCAAATTATCCACTAGAACAGTCTGGTGCAGTATATTGCAGCGCAATTCGTGCAAAGTTGGCTGTTTTACACTAGCATAAACCACGCAAAAGGACCTTCTGGTAGCTATTACGATAGTGACGGTTGGCAGCGTATATACGGTCTCGGTCTCGGTCTCGCAGAAAGTAGTAATAAAACAAGCCATATCCCTGATCTTTGACTGCGAATTCAGATTGCCTATTATTTTATAAGAGCCATACCAAGCCTTCCAGACTTAGGAGCATCCATCTAATGTAAATGCATCAAATCACCACGCTAATACATTGATATTCTGAGGTAATGAATATGATCTGAGGGTATTGATTCGTCAATTATAATTTTGCTTTTTTAGAGTTAAAATTATCTGACAAATAAAAAACACTGTTATATACTGATGCGCTATGAAGCATTTGTTTCTGTTAGAAATGGCAATATCGTTTTCGAGCATATATCGTTACGATTAGATTCTAAAAAACGATTTGCTATCATTAAATTCAATAAAAGGATTCAACCATGAATAAATTTATTATCTCTGCATTTATTTCTTCTTTCTTAATATTAGGTTCTACCTATACTTTTGCTAGCGGAAATACTACTTCTTCATTAGCTCCTATTAGGGCGCAGGATATTTTAAATATAATGGCTTGCAAAGATAAAAAACCGGAAGAGCAAATTAAAGATCGGACGGATGGCACAAAGGTAAAATGCAGTGACGTGGCGAAAAAAACCGCTGCAGCGAATCCTAAAGGTTCTGGTTCAGGTGGTAGCTATTAAACAATTTAAGTTATTGATTGAAGTAAGCTAATTAACGCTTCGCTGGTTGGTTATTTTTAAATATTCCATATTAAAAATATGATTAGCGTAATTTGATTATGAATACAGGTTATCTATTATCTTTTTATTATGGGTGAGTGTTTTATAATTGAAAATATTCATCTAAGAGAAGATGATGTGCCGCTTGCTTTGAAGTGATTGAATAATAAATAGGTAATAGATACGAGTCTTTTTTGAAAATATGGCGCGTATCTATTCCTTCACATAAATTGAAATACTTCCAGAACGATGTTAATTTTTATCATTGATAGAAATTGATAAGCTCTCGCGAGTGATCTGATCAATCAATTTGTGACGATTCGGTTAAGTAATCTTTTTAAGTTCTGCTTTTTTAATTTCCTAAAGAAGTTTTCTATCCCTCTATTATCCCCATAATTATTTTTCCGACTCATGCTATAGATCAAGCTGTAGTTTTCTTACAGATATTGGTGAGCATGACTTGCATATTGCAAACCTCAATCTGAGCACTCAGCTAGGGTCTGTTGACATTTCACATAGGTAGCCACAGATATCCACACGCTATGGCTACCATGCTCTCAAAATTTCGCTTCAGTTTGTCGTATCGTGTCGCTCTATTGCCCGATACTGCTTTAGCTGGGTAAAAGCATTTTCCACCAAATGCCGATATCTATATAAACCCCAATCCATATCTGCGTTACCCTTTAACGAGTTGCGCTTTCTCGGTATCACAGCCCGAGCTCTCTTCTTCGTTATCTGTTCCCG
>NZ_JAGFJM010000125.1 GCF_024102715.1 Nitrosomonas communis | reverse complement strand
TGCGCTGATTCTAAATCGGCAATTTCTTGTGCAGTGAGCCGGTAACGTGATGACATATCAAAATTCTAATATATTCATGGCTATACTGCACTAACTTAAACCAATTTTTGACTCACGAGAAGTATATTCATGTTATGAGGCGGTAGTTAGCGCAAAACAAGTGCACTGGGATGGCGAATCAGGATCGAACGGTGATCATTTCTCCGTGATACCCACCCACGGATTTCCAGCGGTTTGTGAAGGTAGGTTTTCAGTTCTGGAAATAAAGCAAGGTGATCATTATCGATCCGAATATCAATCTTGCTGTTAAAAATCAGACGACTATAACGTTTGTTCCGCTTCAAGGAAGTAAATTTTCCCAGGAAACGCTGCCAGCCGCGTGATTTTTGGGATATCTGGGTGAGTGGTCGAGGACGATAGTCAGGTAACGACCAAATGCCCAATTTTTGTCTTTCAGCCCGCTGCTGCGCTCTGATCATTGCGTCAGCGTGGCGGAGATTAGGGGGCAGCAAATTAACCACGGCCAATCCTTTTTCCACTAGCATAAGATTAAGGTGTTCACCGTTTGGCAGGTAGAGGTGAGCAAGCAATCGTTCGTAGTGATCTTGTTTTTCTTGATCATATTCCAGGTATACGTTCCGGCCTTGAAGTTTTTTTTGTAGCCATTCTTTAGCGACCATGCCGCCAGCTTCGCCATCGCGATGACGGCTTTCGATTTCAGGTGCATTGATACCAAGTAATCTCACGCGTTCCCCATTTTTTAACACTATGGTATCGCCATCCAGCACTTTGGTAACCTGATGCAAGGATCGCTGGGTAGGTTTAGGCAGTTTGATTGGTTTGGCATTAGGGGTAGGAACATCTGAATAGATGACTCTGCCTTGTGCATCTTTCGAGCGATAGACCGTGTCGGCTGAGCAGGTAGACAGGTGGAGACAAATGAAAATAGCAAGTGGGAAGACTGATATTTTCATGAACGGCTTTGGATATCGCATTACTTTATAATGAACTGGCTAGTGTCTTATTGAGAAGACTGTTATTCTACTACTTGAGCACTTGGACTCGATGTCTGATTGATTCTGATTTGACTGGATGCGACTATTTCCATAGATAGGGCGGCTCAGCGCCATGGATGGAGTTGTGAGTTTACTTGAAGTATCAATTTTGAAATTATTCGGTATTTATGGCGATCGCTGCTTCAACAGAATGAATCAATATTATTGTATTCATTGATGTGATGATCTGGGCTATGGCATTTCCAATATTATTCTTTCAAGAAACCATTATAGGCGATTGAAAGAATCATTGGCTTGTAGATATTGGTGCCCGCAATAAAATACGATCTCAGAGTTTACCTCTGGCACTTTGGAAAAAATAGCGTTGAATCACTGATTTTTTATAAATAATGAAAAGAAGAGTCATCTTCATGAGGAATCTGGATTAAAATTCAGCATTCTGCTTAAATATACCAATCCATAGTTTGTTGTAAGTGATGTCTGAACCGCTGATCGAAATCAAAGATCTTGCCTTTTCCTATAGTACTCGTCCCATTCTGAAAAGTGTCAATATGACCATGTCTCGTGGCAAGGTCATCGCTATCATGGGAGGAAGCGGATCTGGTAAGACCACCTTGCTACGCTTGATTGGTGGGGAAATCAAACCAACTGCAGGTTATGTCAAAGTCGCTGACCAGGTAGTACACAAGCTCGGTAGGAATGATCTGTTCAGGTTACGTAGAAAAATGGGTATGTTGTTTCAGTTTGGCGCTTTGTTTACGGATTTGTCTGTGTTCGACAATGTCGCCTTTCAGATGCGCGAGCATACTAATCTGCCAGAATCCATGATTCGTGATTTGGTGTTGATGAAGTTGCATGCAGTGGGTTTACGTGGCGCCTACCATCTGATGCCGTCAGAGCTTTCCGGTGGCATGGCACGGCGTGTTGCCTTGGCGCGCTCGATTGCGCTTGATCCGATGTTGATTATGTACGATGAGCCTTTTACTGGTCTGGATCCGATTTCGTTAAGCGTTATTGGCAGTTTGATCCGCCGCTTGACCGATGCGTTGGGTATGACTTCAATTGTAGTTACACATGATGTGCAGGAATCCTTAAAAATTGTGGATTATGTTTATTTTCTTGCGGATGGCGTCATCGCCGCACAAGGCACACCGGGGGAAGTGAGGGAGTCAGTAACACCGTTTGTGCACCAATTTGTTCATGGTGAGGAAGATGGGCCTGTGCCTTTTCATTATCCTGCAGAAGCGTATCCAAAAGACTTGAAACTGGAGAGACATCTTGCCTAAACGCATTATTACCAGTATTCAGGCCGTTGGACATCGGATCATTGATGGTATTTGGCGTTTAGGTTGCGCCGCTCGTTTTTTTATCTTGGTGCTACTGAAATCGGCGGCCAGTTTTCTACGCTTTGGTCTGGTGATACGTGAAGTTTATTTTGTCGGCGTCTTGTCACTCATCATTATTCTGGTGTCTGGGCTGTTCGTTGGAATGGTGCTGGGATTACAGGGATATGAGACATTACAGAAGTATGGTTCTGAATCAGCGGTTGGTACGCTGGTTGCATTGTCTCTCGTGCGGGAGCTGGGACCGGTGATGTCGGCGCTGCTGTTTGCTAGCCGTGCAGGCTCTGCGATCACTGCTGAAATCGGTTTGATGAAAGCAACGGAACAACTGGCTGCGATGGGAATGATGGCGGTTGATCCGATTGCACGCGTCGTTGCGCCACGCTTTTGGGCAGGAGTTATTTCCATGCCATTGCTAGCAGCCTTGTTTTCCGTGATGGGCGTATTCGGAGGGTATTTAGTGGCGGTTGTTTTTATTGGCGTTGACGAAGGTGCGTTTTGGTCGTCAATGCAAAATGCGGTTGATTTTCGTTATGACATCGTTAATGGTGTAATCAAAAGCTGTTTCTTCGGGGTGGCAGTTACAGCGATAGCAGTTTTTGAAGGATTTGATGCTCCTCCAACAGCCGAAGGGGTGTCTGGTGCGACGACCCGGACGGTCGTAACTTCTGCACTGGCAATTTTGGGATTGGATTTTGTTTTAACTTCTTTTATGTTCAGGGGAGTGGATTGATGCAACGAACAATAATAGATTTCTGGGTCGGATTGTTCGTCATGGCTGGAATGGGGGCATTATTGATACTCGGCTTAAAGGTTGGCAATTTAACCAGCTACAACACGGGTGAAAGTTATACTTTGATAGGAAATTTTGAGAATATTGGTGGTCTTAAAATCAGAGCGCCTGTTAAAAGTGCTGGTGTCGTAGTGGGGCGTGTCACAGATATTCAATTTAGCTTGGAGACTTATGATGCGGTTGTGACAATGGGCATCAATTCTTATTACCGATTTCCTAAGGATACCTTTGCGAGCATACTGACATCTGGCTTGCTGGGGGAGCAATATATCGGTTTGTCAGCCGGAGGAGATGAAGAAATGTTGACAGAAGGCGACAAGATCATGAAAACCAATTCAGCCATGGTGCTGGAGGAGATGGTTGGACGTTTTCTCTTCGATAAGGCTGCTGAAGATTAAAGATTTTTGATGAGTGGAAAATTCTGGTGAGGTAAACATGAAAGTATTTATTCATAAAATTATGATATTACTCGCTACTTTTTGGTTGGTTTTTCCTGCAGTGGCAAAAGAGACTGCTCCCGATCAACTAGTGAGAAGCACAGTCGATGAAGTCATCACTATTCTTAAGCAGGATGATGGCATTAAAAAGGGAAGCAAAGATCGTGTTCTTGATTTAATAGAAACTAAAATACTTCCACATTTTAATTTCATTCGGATGACCCGGCTGGCAATGGGAAAGAACTGGTCTAAAGCTGAGCCTCAACAACAGAAAGTGCTAGTGAGTGAATTTCAAACCTTGCTAGTCAGAACCTACTCCAATGCCCTGACCAGTTATCGTGACGAAGTGATCGAAGTAACACCAGCCACACCTCAACCTGATGCCAGGAATACCACGGTCAAAACACGTGTCATTCAGGGACGGGGCAGAGAACCGGTTCCGATTGATTACACCATGGAAAAAACTGACAAAGGTTGGAAAGTATATGATGTGACTGTTGCTGGAGTCAGTCTGGTGACAAACTATCGCAGTTCTTTTAATAGTGAAATTAGAAAAACAGGAGTAGATGGTTTGATTGCGACCCTGGTCAAGAAGAATAAGTCATTAGAAGGGCAATAGACGAGTGCATTTCCTGATAATTTTTTCTAAGCAATGACAATCCAGCGTGAAGGTAGAAGCATTTACGTGCGTGGCGCAGTTATCGTCGATAACGTGGTTGAAATTACTCGACAGGGAACTGCTTTGCTGGATGAAGATGTTATGGTAGTCGATCTGGCAGAAGTCACTGAAGTTGATTCATCCGTTATCAGCATGTTATTTGAATGGCTGCGCCAGGCTCATGCCCGCAATCAACAACTTTATTTTGTCAATCTGCCAGCGAATTTAAGTAGTCTTATCCAGTTATATGGCGTGGCCGACTTCATCCCGTTGTTGGGTACAAGTATTGCGAGATAAGTTATTCTTCCTTTGCGTTATCTGATCACGCTCATTCATCAAAGTTAGTTCCTGTATGGTCGCAGCAATTGAAATCCACCAGCTTAGTAAGCGCTATGGCGTGCTATCAGCTCTGGAAAATATTAATCTTTCCATTAACCCTGGTGAGTTTTTTGCTTTGCTGGGTCCTAATGGCGCAGGTAAAACGACGCTTATCAGTATTCTTGCTGGATTGACACTAGCAACCAGTGGTCACGCCAGAATTATGGGATATGACGTGGTGGCTGACTATAGCGATGCACGCAAGAAACTTGGCGTAGTCCCTCAGGAACTGGTGTTTGATCCATTTTTTACGGTAAGAGAGGCGCTTGTCATTCAATCTGGCTATTACGGTATTAGAAGAAATGATGACTGGATTGATGAAATCCTGCATCGTCTGGATCTTGCTGACAAGGCTCATACCAATATGCGTGCATTATCCGGCGGGATGAAACGGCGTGTGTTAGTAGCTCAGGCTTTGGTGCACAAACCTCCAGTGATCATTCTGGATGAGCCTACGGCCGGCGTCGACGTGGAGCTCCGGCAAGCGCTATGGCTATTTATTAAACAGTTAAATCAAGATGGTCACACAATCGTTTTGACCACTCATTATCTGGAAGAGGCAGAAGCATTATGTAACCGAGTCGCCATGCTGAAGCAAGGTAAAATTGTTGCGCTGGACAGTATTCGTAATCTTATCAATAATGTGCAAGGTTTCTCCGTTCAGTTCCGGCTTTCTTGCGCAATATTACCACCTGTTTTACAGGGATGGTCGAGAAGTAGTCATGATGGCTTGCACATTTTCAAAATAAGAGATTACTTCCAAATTGAAACATTGCTTGCGATCTTGCGGACAGAAAAGATACAGGTATTAGAAATGCAATTACAGCAGCCGGATCTGGAAGAAGTTTTTGTGAAAATCATGGGTGCTGTGGAGGCATCATGATTGGTTTTTACACATTATTTTATAAAGAGTTGCTGAGGTTCTGGAAAGTAAGTTTTCAGACTATACTGGCTCCAATCTTGTCCAGTTTACTTTATTTACTGATTTTTTCACATGTACTGGAAACACGCATACAGGTTTTTCAGGGCATTGCGTATACTTCTTTCTTGATTCCAGGATTAGTTATGATGAGTGTTATGCAGAATGCTTTTGCTAATTCATCTTCCAGTCTGATCCAGTCGAAAATATCCGGCAACCTGGTATTTATCCTGTTGTCACCTTTGTCTTATCTGGAGATTTTCTTAGCCTATGTATGGGCATCGGTCGTACGTGGTTTGCTAGTAGGTCTCGGTGTTTACGCTGTAACAATGATCCTGTACGAAGTGCCAGTACAATTTCCTTTATGGGTGTTATTGTTCGCAATGGCAGGAAGTATGCTGCTTAGCACGCTGGGGATAATTGCCGGCATCTGGTCAGAGAAATTTGATCAACTTGCTGCTTTCCAGAATTTCATTATTTTGCCACTGACTTTTTTATCAGGGGTGTTTTATTCGATTTATTCACTTCCCTCTATTTGGCAGCATTTATCTCATTTGAACCCTTTCTTTTATATCGTTGATGGATTTCGCTATGGTTTTCTGGGAACGTCGGATATTTCACCCTACTATAGCTTGTCAGTTGTGATATCGTGCGCTGCTGGGGTGTCATGGTTGACATTGTGGATATTAAAGAGTGGCTATAAAATTCGCCATTAGAGCGGTATCGTGTTCGGTTCCTATCATTCATTTCCGTAGTTTAGCAACATCGAAATCAATAATGTTTTTATTTTCTAAAGGATCAAAAATGATTACCTCAGATCATATCAAGCAATGTATTGCAGCATCTTTACCATGTGAATGGATTCAGGTAGAAGGGGAAGATGGGCGTCATTTTAGCGCCGTCATTGTGAGCGAGCAATTCCGGGGGAAAAGCATGGTCCAGCAGCATCAGCTCGTTTACCGAGCACTGCAGGACAAAATGAAGCAAGAGGTACATGCATTATCCATGAAAACGCTTACGCCCGAGCAATGGGAAGAATATAAGCAAGCTGGACAGTAGATTCAGAACCTGTAGGCTTACTCTATGTATGGCGAGACTGTTGTGCATAAGCAGCTGTGGCAACGCGAGATGGTGAAGCTCTTCTTTGCTAAGCTGATACCATCTCAATTCACTAAACCCTATGCAAAGAACCAACCAGCATAGCGGATCGGATGCAAAAGCGATGTGCGAAGCAATGAGCTGGCCCAGCATGCGTTTTGTAGTGGTTCAGAATGTTAAGCAACATGCTATTCTGCCAGCGCGTCGTGCCAGTCAAGGGTTAATGAAAGCAATCTGCGTTGCAGAGCAGATTAACAAGAATAATGTGTCATTTATTGAAAAAATCGAACAAGCACTTCAAGGAAATAACGCAACCTGCTGCAAGCTGCAGGATATTGACAACATGCTTCAATCTGCTGGTTTTAACCAGTCTTCACCCCCAGGGACGGGGAATTAGATCCGCAGTGATTAAAGCAGGTTAGAGATTGATTATTCCAGCTTGTTTCCGGAAGGATAATTGAAATAATGGAAGCTTCACATAGTCGGATCTATCGTGCATTTGCTTACTGCGCCAGCACCTCTTATTACTATGCGCCTTGGATTCTGCTGGCGGCACTCCTGATTACCGTGGCAAGCGTGGTATACATCTCGCGCAACCTCGAGATGAATACTGATACCACAGATATGCTCTCTGAGCATCTCCCGTTCCGTGTTAATAGCATCCATTACCATAAAACATTCCCCCAGGAGATGGATATCCTGCTGCTAGTGCTGGATGCGCCCACACCTGAGCAGGCATATACTGCCGCTGATCAGCTCGCAGCACGCTTAAAAAAAGATACCAAGAATTTTATTGATGTTTATGCGCCAAACGTTGATACCTTTTTTGAGCACAATGGCCTACTTTACGAAAGCATTCCTGAACTTGAACGCATCACTGATCGTTTGGCAGCGGCACAACCATTAATTGCGCGCATAGCTGAAAATCCTACCCTCCATACTTTTGCCTCGGTACTTACTGGAGCAGTAAAAGAATTAAGCAAAGGCCGCAGTTTGGAGTTAGAGCCGGTGTTAAAGGGGGTGAGCGAAACGCTGGATGCGCAGCTTGCGAGTAAACCACGGGCGCTGTCATGGCAGGCACTTTTTCGCGGCGAACCGCAGAAAAGTAGTTACCAAGAGATGATCATGGTAAAGCCGAAGCCAGACTACACCCAGTTGTTTCCAGGTGAACAGGCCATAACAGCGGTCCATGCGGCAGCGAAAGATATTGGTTTAACGGATGATGGTTCAATTCAGCTTCGTATTACCGGGGATGTGGCGCTAGCTGATGATGAGCTCCGGAGCTCGCTGAGCGGCATGGAGTATGCCGGGATCATCACCTTTGTGCTGGTGGGAATAGTGCTTTATTTTGCAATGCGCACTTTCCAGTTGGCCCTCGCCGTATTGCTTTGCCTAACGTTAGGCTTACTGCTCACAGCGGCCTTTGCCACTGCTGCCATCGGTCAATTGAATGTTATCTCTATTGCTTTTGCGGTGCTATACATTGGTCTTGGCGCAGATTTTGCTATCCACTTTCTATTGCGATATCGCGAAGTACTGGAAGGGGGGCTATTAACGACTGACGCCATGTATAAGGCTGGTGGTGAAGCCGGGAGCGCACTGGCTGCGTGTACTATTGCCAATGCTCTTGGTTTCTATGCCTTTATACCTACCAATTACAGCGGGGTGGCAGAGTTGGGAATCATCTCCGGCACTGGCATGCTGATCAGCTTGCTGGTGACCTTTATCTTAGGTCCCGCCCTACTACGATATTTATCAAATCGGCCTGTCACTGAAGCTAGCATGAAGAAGCCTCTGGGTAAAGTGCTTGAGTTTTCATTGAAGTGGCGCAAATTAACGTATGCTGCTATTTTTGTGTTATTGCTTATTGCGATAGCACTCTTGCCACAGGTAAGGTTTGACTACAATCTGCTCAATATGCAAGACCCGAAGGGAAAAGCAGTGCAGACTTTCCGGGAATTATTGGCATCACCTGAGCATTCACCTTGGCACGCCATCGTATTAACTAAAGATTATGACGAGACGCGGCAACTCAAAGAGCATTTAGCTGAGCTTCCTGGAGTAAGCAAGATCGTTACCATGCTTGACTTTGTCCCCACGGAGCAAGAAGAGAAGCTGTCAGCGATCGAGGAAATGGCGCTGATAATCGGACCACTTATCCTATCGATGCCGGAACCATCGACAGATAAACAAATGATAGCTCAGCAACGTCAGGCTCTGGATGATTTGAGTATAGCGCTCGATCAGTATATTAAAGAGTATCCTGATTCCTCCTTAGCCACGCCTGCGCTTACTCTCAAGACATCGCTCGCCACGTTGTTTACCCAGCTGGATAAGGCAAATTTCGGCGAGCAGGAGGAATTACTGCATTCATTAGAAGAGGGCCTGCTTTCCACACTACCTCCTGCGATGCAGCGTTTACGCAATTCGATTGAAGCGCTACCCTTTAGCGAGCAGGAGTTGCCCGAAACGCTCAGTAGCCGCTGGCGTAGTCAGGCAGGAGAATACCGGGTTGCAGTTTATCCGGCAGAGGATCTCGGTGATGATGAAGCATTGCGCCGTTTCGTCAGATCAATACAAGAAGTAGCACCTCAGGCTACTGGCATGCCGGTGGTAAGTTTGGAAGCAGGTGAGGCGGTGGTGGATGCCTTTATTCAGGCTTTTTCACTAGCGCTGATCGGAATTATAGTCGCGCTCCTGATATTATTGCGCAGCATAAAGTACACCATACTCGTGTTGATTCCACTTTTACTCTCCAGTGTATTTACTGGAGTGTTCACTGTCTTGCTAGACATACCATTCAATTTTGCCAATATCATTGCTTTGCCGCTTTTGCTCGGGCTTGGTATCGATAGCAGTTTGCATATGGTGCACCGAAGCTTGGATAACAAGTTGGAGAGTGAAATTCTGATTCATACCAGCACTGCACGTGCTATTTTTTATAGCGCCTTAACTGCTTTGGTCGATTTTGCCAGCCTTATGTTTTCATCGCACAAAGGTACCGCTAGCATGGGGGCATTACTTACCGTTGGTCTAACTTTTACCCTGATTTGCACGCTTGTTATACTGCCAGCCCTTTTGCGAATTCCTGCTCAGTATGCCAGATCATAAATCGCAGTAGTTTATCTAGTGTGAGCAACGGTTTTATCAACAGAGCTTTTCAGGAATGTTATGCGTAATAGGGGATAAGAGCGAGGGGATATTGCTATTGCTGCAGCCATAGCAATACTTTTTCAGACTTGAACTGTGTGCTTACTCAAGATCTTTAAGTAATTGCGGTGGTGCAATACCAAATCCCTGAGCGAAATCAACGCCCATTTCATGTAATTCTCCGATAATCTCTGTTGATTCAACAGACTCTGCAATGGTTCGGATCTTCATCAGATGCGCTATCTGGTTAATTTCCTTTACTTTGGCCAGATCTGCCGGATTATTCAAGCTATTACAGAATAAACTTCCATCTATTTTCAGGAAATCGGTTTGAATGCTTTTGAGCAAGTTAAATGAGGTGCGCTCATGACTAAAACCAGACAAGGAAACTTTGCAACCTATTTGTCTGACTTTCTGTGAAAAGATTGTAACCTCGGTGAGGTTAGATTTTGCATCTGATTCTTCGATTTCGAAGCATAATGTTTGCGCAGGAACATTCGATTGCTGCAACTGCTCCTGTACAAAATCAATAAATTGCGGATCACTCAACGTATCCTGGGCCAGATTGATGCAGAATAGCATATCGGAATTCATATTGTGCCTGCCCAGCCACGTTGTCATATAACTGACCACCCAGCGATCCAGCCGTGGCATCAGATGATATTTCTCGACAAAGGATATAAATGCGCCAGGGGGAATAAGATTATTTTCCTCCTCAGCCATTCTGATTAGAATCTCATAGCCTCTGCATGAATCTGCAGCTGTCTTTGTCGAGATGATACTTTGACAATATAAGTGGAATTTACCTTGCTCAATGGCTTGAATAAGCCGGGCAGCTGAATCTATTGATACTGTAGAAAAATGCGTACTTTCATTTTCCTTAGCAGATCCATGATGGTTGCTGCTGTCTTGGATCAGAGCATTTTTTGATTTTGTTTGCTCTTGTGTATTATCTGATTCGTTCTCTTTTAGAATACGGGGCGTATACAATGTATAAAAGCCGATGACTTTCCCTTTAGAATCAAAATGTGGCACAAATTGTTCAAGAATGAGGCATGTTGAACCATTGGCCAATCTTTGTGATCGTTTGTTCTGTATTATCTCGCCAGCTAAAATAGTATCAATATTGCACTTGAGTCCATGGTGGAAATGCTCATTCAAAAATTCTCGTGCGAATCGATTGTCGATTTGCTCCGCATTCAATCCAAACCATAAACGGTACGCCCGATTATGGTAACAGCATTGCTGCTCAGCATTAAAGTAGGCAAGCATGACTGGAAGGTTTTCATCAATGATTTGTAATCTGGTTTTATTTTCAGAGGAAGTTTTCTCGGCCCAGATCCGGTACTTGATTTCATTAGCAAGTCTTTCCTTATTGGCAACAAATAAAGCCAGATGTTTCGCAAAAGCTTTTTCTACGCGCGTGATTTGAATGATCATGGTAAATATCGTTGCCGTCAGAATGATCCACAGGATATGAATAATCTGCGGTTCTAGTCCAATCATCAAATAATTTGCGGCTATAAGCAATCCTGTCGCAGCAACGGCGATGCTTGCTGTGAGATAGGGCTTGACGCGATTGAATCTGGAAGAAAGTTGTGCGTTCATTTTCTATGATTGCTGAAAAACTAGAAATGAGTAGCAGAAATTGAACTCGATCATTTTGCATAACTTGATAAAGGTTTGGTTCTTACCCAAAATTTCCAAGAACTGCGCTGTGTCATGACAAAATTTTTCATATCATGGTCATTTAAAGCAGTGATCGTCAATTGAGTGATTTTTCCTTGTTTCACTGCTTCGAGTAAGGGCGTAAACCAGTCATGTTCCAACGCGTACAAACATTTACGCCATTCATAGATATTCCTGTACAGTGTTTTTCCCTGCAAAGTATCGAGTATTACTAAATGATTATCCGATTCTACTGCTTGCTGCCATACCATTGCTCCTTGCGGAAGAGAGCAGTGTGTTACGCCGCTTGCAACTGCCAGAGCATGGGCAAATGTATTATCACTCCATACTTGATTGTAAGCAGAACGCATGATCCGTGGCATCACGCCTCCTCCCCAGAACCAGATACTATTGATCGCTAATTCGCCGCGCGCTGCTCTTTCCTGGTTAAGCTGATGTTCATGCAACAGCATTTGTATCTCGTTAAAAATGCTATGCCATATTGGGCTATCTTCGCCAACTGGCAGCAAATTATTGATGTTTTTACCAGCTATTTCACTAAGTAACCGGGTTTGCAAGCCAGGAACCTTGGCGAGACGGATATACCAGCGATCTGGTTGGAGCGGTAAAAAAATATGTCGTTTTTGTTGAAATACTGATTGAGAGTTTCGGCAAATTGTAACGATTCCTTTAAGGAAATCGTGAAAACCTGGCTATCAGCCAGCAGAATATGATTGTTTTCAATACGCAGATGAACCGGATCAGCGCGTAGCCAGTACTCGTTTTGAGCGCGATCTTCATCGGTTCCGTCAATATGTAACATGATAGGTGCGACCGGCCAGTCTTGCTGTTTAGGAACACTAAAAGCCTGGCATAGCCATTCTTCTACTGCTTGCGGGTAGTACTCGGTAGCGTGGCTTTTTGCCAGAATCTTTTCCAGAGAAGGTAGAGATAAGTCGCTATAAATTTCAGTTCTGTTAGTTTCAGGCCAAAACAAACCTGGAATGAGGAGATGTAGCTTCATAAATCATATGTGATGAGTTAATAGGTTATGGATAAAAATTTCCGTTAATCAGATGTTCTAAGCGAGGGATAAAGTAATCAATAGGCGGAGTAGAAATTATAAGATATGGATGAGATGATTGCGTCTATGTTTCCTGTGCAGAAATTGCATCGGTCAGTATGTTGGAAAATTCATGCTCTGGGTAAAGTAAGTATCATGGTAGTGTTCATGTTAATTCAGCGCGATGATGCAAGTGCCCGGGAAGACAAAAATTGATTAAATAGCATTTCCGTTATTCAATATTTTTCTGGCTTGTTCAGCTTGTATTCATTTTTTGCTCTGTATAATTGTTCGCCGATTGATTCATTTCTGATCAGTACAACAGGTATATGCTTGTTGCTCGGAGATATACCTGTATCCATTAATCTTGGACAAATACATAGTTAATGACCTATAGTGCATGTGCGGATGAGAAGTGCACTAATATAACTTCACTAAAAGATTGCTAATTGCCTAGAGTTTTTTCTTATGCAGAAATTTTATATTTTGCTCTGCTTATTATTTTTTTTTAATTCTGTAGCTTGGGCTAAAGAAGCAGTAATTAAGCTCTCGATTGAAGAGATACAGCGATTGGGGTTGGAAGCTAATGGACTGGTTCTTGCAGCACGCTCACAAGTCAATATTGCTGAAGCAGGTGTGGTAAGCGCATCTGCTTTTCCTAATCCCGAAGTTACTTTTACTGCCGGTCCAGACACACCTCGACTTCCCTTTGAACTGACCGGTCCATCATCAATGCAAAGGCAAGTAACAGTAAGTCAGCCCTTAGAAAATCCCTTCCTTCGCAGTGCCCGAATCGGATCAGCAGAAGCTGGAGTCGAGGCTAGTCGCGCTAATCTCGATCAGGTACGTGCAGATTTGGCAGCGCAATTGCGTGTACGCGCTTATGAACTGCTGTTGCGTAGGGAGCTAGCGGCAATGGAATCGAGCATTTTCGATTTGATGGAAGAGATACGACGGCGCATCAAGTTAAGTGTCGACGTAGGTGAATCTGCACGGTTTGAGTTGATTCGGGCCGATACTGAAGTGATGACTGCGGCAAGCAGAAAGGAAGCAGCGCTGTTAAGCGCAGAGCGCGCACGTGTTACGCTTTTCCAGCTTACTGCAGGTGCGTTGCCGCCTGATTTTGAAATTGTTGCTTTTCTTAATGATCCGGTCGATTTGCCCACGCTCGAGGAACTGCATGAGCAGATTGTAATAACTAATCCTGATATCTTACGTTTACAAGCTGAGCAAGATCGTGCGCGCCTCCGTATTGACCAGGAGCGTGCTTCTGTTTTACCTTCGGTGAATATTTTGTATAGCAATTACCAGGATAGACAATTTACTTCGAATACTGCCGGACTAAGCGTTAGAGTTCCTTTGTTTTACCGGCGCCGTGGTGAAATTGATAGCGCCATATTTGATTCTGCGCGTGTGCGTGAAACCTTGGAATATCGGCGCTATGAAGTTAATCGGCTACTTGAGTCTGCCTGGCAGGCTATGCAGATTGCAAAACGCAGAGTAGAGATGTATGAAGGAGGCATCATTCAGGAAGCTGAATCTGCATTACGTGTGGCAGAAGCCGCTTTTCGTTTGGGTGAGCGCGGTTTTATCGAGGTGCTCGATACGCAGCGTGTATTACGTGGCGCGCGCGCGGAGTTACTGCAAGCCTATTTTGAGTTACAGTCAGCAGCTGCCGAAATTGACCGGCTACGCGCGCATTATCCCAAGGAGTAAATCTTCGCATGAATGTTCAAGTGTTAATTGCCCGTGTGGCAGTGCTTATTGCGTTGTTTTTAACGGCATGTGAGCAGAATAATTCTTCAGCACCTCAGGCTGAAGAAGCTACGCAAGCAAAAGCAACGGATCCAAATAGCATCATTCTCAAACCGGAAATGATGCAGCGCATCAAAATCGGAAAACCAGAGATCATTGATGTGGCCGATAAAATAAAAGTGCCGAGTCAAATCGAAATAGATGAGCATAAGCTAGTTCGGGTAGGTGCAAACGTCACTGGCCGTATCGTTGAGGTCTCTGCCAAGCTTGGTGATGAAGTAAAAACAGGGACCGTGCTGGCGCGGATAGCCGGACCAGAACTGACACAAGCACAATTGGCATATTTACGTGCGAATTCAGTGATGCAGCTTGCTAAAAGGGCAGCTGCACGTGCGCAACAGCTCTTTGCTGCCGATGTGATCGGTGCGGCTGAATTGCAACGCCGCGAATCTGAGCTACAGGTGTCGCGCGCCGAATACAGTGCGGCGAAAGATCAATTACGCTTATTGGGAGTAGACGAAAAGGCATTGGATGATTTACTGAAGCGGGGGCAAATACTTCCCTCTGTACCCATTACTGTTTCTATGCCTGGCACCGTTGTGGAACGTAATGTCTCGATCGGTGAAGTGGTACAACCTGCAGATAAGTTATTTACGGTAGCTGATTTATCGACAGTCTGGGCGACAGGGGACGTGCCGGAGCATATTGCACGCCATGTGATGCAAGGGCAGCATGTGGAGATTAAGGTGCCAGCATTGGGAGATATCAATTTTGATGGCGTCATCATTTTTGTTGCTGATACTGTGAATCCATTGACCCGCACGGTTATGGTGCGCACGGAAGTGGAAAATCCAAAGCGTAAGCTTAAGCCTGCCATGCTGGCTAAAATGCATATCACCGAGAATCCGCATAAAAGTCTGGTAGTACCTGAAAGTGCCGTGGTGCGGGATTCCAACATCGATTATGTGTTTGTTGATCAGGGCGATAATCGTTTCTTGCGAGTGCCAGTCGAGCTGGCGCAGGAAATCAATAATATGAGACCAGTGCTCAGTGGATTGACTGATGAGCGGAATATCGTACTGGAAGGCGCTTTTCATCTTGATAATGAGCGTAAGCTCGCTGAACTGGAATAATCATGCTCGCTTCAATCGTACGTGCAATGCTCAAGCAGCGCCTCGTCGTGGCGGTTATTTCGCTTATTTTAGTGGGCGCAGGTTTCCAAGCGGCTCAAAAGCTATCTATTGATGCTTTTCCTGATGTCACTAATATACAAGTGCAAGTTGCTACCGAAGCGATCGGCCGCAGTCCGGAAGAAATGGAGCGAATTGTCACCGTTCCGATGGAAATTGCCATGACCGGCCTGCCCGGTCTGGTTGAAATGCGCTCATTAAATAAAAGTGGCTTATCCATCATAACGCTGGTGTTCACTGATGAGACGGATGTTTATTTTGCGCGCCAACTTGTCATGGAGCGAATGATCGGTGTAGCAGACAGGATGCCGCCGGGAGTAACCCCGGTACTCGGGCCCGTATCGACTGGATTGGGCGAAGTTTATCAATACACACTTGAACATCCTGGAGATGGGCAACGGCAACTGACCGTGGAGGAATTGACTGAAAGACGCACCATTCAGGATTGGGTAGTCCGGCCCATGTTGCGTTCAATTCCAGGTGTCGCGGAAATCAATTCGCAAGGGGGGTTTGCCAAGCAATATCATGTGCTGGTTAACCCTGATCAGTTGCGTCATTATGATTTGACGCTCGCCCAGGTTGATGCCGCCATTGCTAACAATAACGCGAATGCGAGCGGTAATATCCTGACCCTGCAATCCGAGCAATATCTAATCCGTGGCGTTGGCCTCATTGATACTTTGCAGGATATTGAAGATATCGTGCTGAAAGAGATTAAAGGCGTGCCGGTATTTGTGCGTGATGTGGCCGAAGTCAAATTTGGTGCGGAGGTAAGGGCGGGTGCCAATATCAAAGGTGGCTATACTGAAGTCGTCTCAGGTATTGTCATGATGATCAGGGGGGGCAATGCTAAGGAGATCGTCGAACGAGTAAAAGCAAAAGTTACTGATATCAATGAACGAGGACTACTGCCCAATGGTCTGCAGATTGTTCCTTTTTATGATCGGACAGATCTGGTCGATGCGGCAATATGGACCGTGACCAAGGTGCTGATCGAAGGTATTGTGCTCGTCATCATCATATTGTTCATATTTCTGGGCGATGTTCGTTCCAGTTTGATCGTAGTGGCAACACTCATTATCACACCGCTTGTCACTTTTATGGTAATGAATCAACAAGGTATCTCTGCCAATTTGATGTCGCTGGGAGGACTGGCGATCGCGATTGGCTTGATGGTTGATTCGACGGTAGTGGTGGTGGAAAATGTTTTTCACCGTTTGGGTCATGCCAGTGGCACACGCGAATCGCATTTGCGCACGATTGTTGATGCAGTTGCCGAGGTGGGTACGCCTGTGATTTTCGGGATTTCTATTATCATTCTCGTGTTCCTTCCCCTGATGACATTGGAGGGAATGGAAGGAAAGACATTCAGTCCGCTTGCCTATACTATCGCAATTGCATTGGCAATATCGCTAGTTGTGTCATTAACGTTATCGCCGGTATTGTGTTCCTACATATTAAAAGGCGGCGCTGATCATGATACGAAAATTATTGCCTATCTCAAATCGGGTTACCGCTATTTATTGAATGCGGCCTTGGCCAGTGAAAAAAAGACGATCATGGTTGCAGTAGGTTTATTGGGGTTGTCATTTGTCTTGTTTCCCCTCCTGGGTAAATCGTTCATTCCTATCATGAAAGAAGGTTCGATTACGCCCGTGATCATTCGGGTGCCTTCTATTTCGCTTGATGAATCCTTAAAAATAGAAACAGAAGCCATGAAAATGATTGCTGCGATCCCTGGTGTAAAAAGTGTGGTGGCGAAGATTGGGCGCGGTGAATCGCCCGCTGATCCTGCCAGTCCCAATGAGTCTGATCCTATTGTGAACATTGATCCGGAATCTGGTCGTACCCAGGAAGAAGTCGAAGAAGATATTCGTAAGGCACTCGCAATTTTGCCTGGTGTGCATATAGTGCTTTCTCAACCCATTGCCCAGAGGGTGGATGAAATGGTGACGGGGGTACGGTCACAAGTCGCAGTCAAGATTTTTGGCGATGACCTGGATAAATTGCGAGAGTTGTCCGAGCAGGTGGCGCGTATTATAAGGTCTGTGCGGGGTGCGCGTGATCTGCGAATTGAGCGCTTATCTGGTCAGCAGTCACTTACAATCGATATTGACCGACGTGCCATTGCACGTCATGGGCTGAACGTTGCCGATGTGAATGAACTGATTGAAACAGCGATTGGCGGTAAGGTAATCACCAATGTATTCGAAGGTGAACGACGTTTTTCCTTGGTGCTGCGTTATCCAGAGCATTTTCGTAACAATGTCGATGCGATCTATGATCTGTTATTGCGCACCCCAACCACCACGACAACAGGTCTTAGTGGGACAATGGCAGAGGGCGGTGCATTAATACCGCTTCATGCTGTAGCTGAAATCAATGTTGTCGATGGGCCTGCGCAAATTTCGCGAGAATTTGCCAAGAGACGGGTAGTGGTTGGCTCCAATGTACATGAACGGGATCTCGGAGGATTTGTTGAGGAAATACAACAACGCGTTGCCAAGGAAATCAAGCTTCCACCTGGTTATTATTTCGAATGGGGAGGGCAATTTGAGAATATGGAGCGTGCCATGGACACACTCTCGGTGATTGTGCCGCTGACCATTGCCGCTATATTTTTCCTGTTATTCTTGTTGTTCAATTCAATCAAGCTAGCGGGGCTCATTATTCTTGTTCTGCCCTTTGCATCGATAGGGGGAGTAATTGGGTTGTTTCTCACCGGTGAATACCTGTCGGTGCCTGCCTCAGTAGGCTTTATTGCGTTATGGGGGATTGCGGTATTGAATGGTGTAGTATTGATTTCCTATATTCGTAAACTGCGTGAAGAAGGTGTCAGTGTAGCGGAAGCCGTTGTGCGTGGTTGTGAGCAGCGGTTCCGTCCAGTACTGATGACAGCAACTGTGGCGATGCTTGGTTTGGTGCCATTTTTGTTTGCTACTGGTCCTGGTTCAGAAGTACAACGGCCTTTGGCCATTGTGGTGATCGGGGGACTGATTACTTCTACTTTATTGACTTTAGTGGTCCTCCCCACGTTGTATCGCTGGTTTGATGAAAAACCCCTGGAAGCATGAGGAGAGTTTATTATGAAAGAAATTCGCGCCATTATTCGTCCATCGCGTCTAAGTCAATTACGTAATGCCTTGCATGACATACCTGAATTTTTCAGTTTAGTGGTATGCAAAGGTGAGGGGTTTTCCACGGCCATCAGCCAGCAGCATCAAACAGTGCGTGAAGAATTAACCGATTTCACCGACAAGATTCTGGTGATGGCGTTAGTGAATGATCATCTGGTAGATATCATCGTGGACCTCATCGTGCGGGAATGCCAAACAGGTCTACCGCATGATGGTGTGGTGTGGGTCGTGCCGGTTGAAAGTGCTTACCTCATTCATGATAAAGGTGCGCTTTGAGATGTATTCTTGGACTTAATTTTGAGTCCTCGTCAATCAATGGCCTGCCGGTAAATTTTCAGACAGCGCTCGCGTGCGAAGACATGATCGACGATTGGTCTAGGATAAGCAGAGGCATGCAAATCCTTTATCCAATGGTGGATATAGTCAAAATTTTTATCAAATTTTTTGATTTGAGTGACGGGACTGAAGATTCGGAAATAGGGGGCGGCAGTAGCGCCACATCCTGCTATCCACTGCCAATCGCCGACATTGCTTGCCATTTCATAATCCAATAACTTTTCTGCAAAATAAGCTTCACTCCAGCGCCAGTCGATTAACAGATGTTTGCATAAAAAGCTGGCTGTGATCATGCGCATGCGGTTGTGCATAAACCGCTTGCATTGAGTTGACGCATGCGTTGATTTAAAACTTTTATTCCGGGTATGGGAAAATGCCACAGAATCTGGCTGAAAAACTCACGCCAGATCAACTCATTGCAGAAGGCTTCACAATTGGCTGCGCTACCTGGAAAATTTTGCGAATGCTTACCGTACCAAAGCGTAGATGAGGACCAGCCGTGAAGCGCCTGCTATGGCAGGGAAATTTCTGTCTCGCTCATACTGCTGCAGTAACTCGTTGTCGAGTCGGTAGGGGAGTATGGCGATAGTTGACCACTTAAAACCAATGTCAGCCAGCGATAGATCAGGCAAATGTGATTGCCTGATCATATTCATCAATTTGGTTTCGCTGGGATAATTATAAGCGCTGTATGATGCTGTATGGCTTTCCATTTATGCATATAAGGCGTGTAAATCGCATAGGGGCCGCCTTCATCCCTAGTAATCTCATTTTTCTCAAATAGAACAGGTTCATAATCATGGTTGGTATACGCGGCAACAGGGTATGACCGCAAGATGCGATCAAATACATCAAGCGACGTTCCATGATAGAGCGCAAGTGAACTGCTAATCTGCGTTTGCAGACGGGTTCGAATTATTCATAAGATATCGTAAGTGAACGTGACACGGGCATCGTCATGAGGCAGGCTATCCAGAATAAATAGGTTAAAAATGAAAATGGGCAGAACAGGCCGTCCGCATGCTAAGGCCTGAAAGAGTTCCGTATTGTCTTCCAGCCACAGGTCGCACCGGAACCAGAAAACGGGCAGCGGTGTCATTACTGAGATGTGCTTGGTATTTACCTTTCTATGAATAAATCTTCCAACGCCGCTGGCAAATCCGCAAATTTGAATTTAAATTGATATTCCTGGATTAATTTTGTGGGCATGATGTGATAGCTGTTTAGCGCCAACGCTGCAGCTTCACCCAATGCCAGTTTCAAGATAAAAGCCGGGGTAGGGAAGAATGCTGGCCGGTGCAGCGCCTTGCCCAGAGCAGTGGCGAATTCACGGTATCGTACCGGGCCGGGTGCAACCGTATTTACCGGGCCCTGATAGCGCGAATCCAATACTGCGGTCTGGTATACCGAAACCAGGTCATCAATATGCACCCATGGCAGCCACTGGCGACCATGACCGACAGGTCCGCCCAGCCCTAACTTGAATATTGGCAGAAGCTTGTCCAGCATGCCGCCATCGCCTAACACCACTCCCGTCCGGATGCTGACCCGGCGCACACCCTTGCTTTCGATTTTCGCGGCTTCCATCTCCCAGTCGCGGCAGATGGTCTGCATGAAATTTACTTGGGCTGGCACTACATAGGATTCATCATATACCTCATCGCCTTCACCTGGGTAGATGCCGATAGCCGATGCACAAACAAAGCATTCTAGATTAGCAGGAGCCGCTGCCACCAGTTTGCGGGCGCTGATAATGCGTGATTCATAAATTTCACGCTTACGTTTGCCAGTCCAGCGGCCGCTGCCTAGATTTTCTCCCATCAGGTGGATGATAATCTGGGTATTTTCCAGTGCTTCAGGTGGCGCCTCCTCTATGGCATAGTTCCAGTCAAAGGCCGGTACACCCAGCATCTGGCTTGCGCGCGCGCCATTGCGGCTGAGTACTTTGATCGTGTGATGGTCTTGTTTTAGGCGCTGTAGCAGGTGCCGGCCTATGAATCCTGTTGCGCCAGTAATGAGTATGTTCATTTTCTGTCTGCCAATTCTCAGGTTGATTGATGGTCGCTTCAAGATGACTACTTGATCCATACTTTAATGCCTTGGTTCATCAGATGCAATGAAATTATTTAGGCGATGGCTATAATGGCTGGCTATAATCTTACTCCTTGAGCATTTCTACCACTTTGAAATTTGAATTAGGTTTTGAGCACATTGCAGTTTTAAGTGAAAGATTATTTATTCTTTTATACCCATTTTCAGGTATTTGCGGCCACTTCGATTAAGCGCGCAGGTCGGGTCATGGCATGGTACTTTGCTATGAATGGACTGCTTTCGGGTTGTGCTTCGCCAGTCGGAGATTTGTGGCCGCCGTCGCCAGATGCCGTCGTGCGAACCATTTATGTTTCACTTGATTCATGGCATGCGATGATCGCTTTTCCCCAAGGTGATGAACTGTCAGAGCGTAATGCACAGCATGATGCGCAGCAACCTCCTCGTTCTTCTGCTTTCCTCAGCCATTCACGGACTACGTTTTACCAGCAGCGCTTTGAAGAGTGGGGGTATGCTGAGCGTGCCTGGTATCTGGAAGGAAAGAGGGGGCTGATGGGTGTCATGCGGGCACTCTTCTGGCCGACAGAGGGGGTCGTCGAGATCGGTTGGTATGATCAGGTATGGGCGGAGCGCACACAACAACCTCCCTCTGATCTTTTCATTTTTTATGTGAGCGAAGAAGGTTATCACCGGTTGCGCCATCATCTTGACAATACAGTGACGGAACAGAGACCTGTAGCTGTTTCCGGCTCATCTTTATTTTATCCTGCAGAACGTTCTTACCATGCTTTTCATACTTGCCATCAGTATGCAGCGTATTCTTTAAGAGAAGCTGGTTTGCCTCTTGCGCCATTCTGGGCTTTCAGCCGTTCATCTTTTGCCTGGCAATTGCGGCGTGCTTTGCAGATTGCCGAGAAACAGTCAACGGATACACTTCTTGGCGACTCTCAATGATGTCTGTTGTCCGAGCAGCCAATGGCAATTTAGCACTTTCTATTTTTATATCAATGAAATCATTTCATAGGTCAGCCTATTGTAAAAGGGGGGCAAAGATTAGTCAGAGTACTTGCACTGTAAATCAAATCGCTCAATAATGAGTCTTATTATTGTCTTACTGGAGGAGCGTCATGACAACCGCCACTATTACCCTATCAAGGGAAGGGCAGATTGTGATACCTAAAGAAGTGCGGGATAAGTTGCATTGGGGAACTGGGCAACAGCTAATTATCGAAATGACTGAATCCGGTATACTGCTGAAATCTAAACCGGCAGTAAAAAAACTTCGCCTAGAGGATCTGCGAGGATTTTTAAAATATGACGGTCCTCCAATCTCAACGGAAGAGCTTTGCCAGCAAACCGGTTCTACTGTAGATTGGAATCAATTGGAGCAACGTAGCCGATGATTGCTTTTGATACCAATATGCTGGTGCGGCTAGTTGTCAATGACCATCCAGCGCAAGCAGAAATTGTCGAAAGCCTGCTCAGAACACGCCATGCCTGGATTTCACGTACAGTGTTACTCGAAACCGAGTGGGTGCTGCGTTGCGTCTATAAATTTTCCCGTGAACAGATTCATGAATTTCTCCAATTACTATTGCAAACCGAGAATACCGAAGTGGAAAATTCGCTTGCGGTCAGCCGCGCCTTGAGTTGGTATCAATGCGGCGCTGATTTTGCTGATGCTTTGCACTTGGCAGTATGTGGCTCTACCGTTGTCATGCATACTTTCAACCGGGAGTTTTGCAAGGCCGCACGTGAGGCAGGGATTACACCCGAAGTGCATGTCTGGGAGGCATGATAGCAAACGGGCAAATTAGAATTCTCAGGAGTATTTACAAACACACTCCTGAGAAAGTGCTTTTTAGCTGTTCATCAACTTTCTGAGTACATAGGGCAGAATGCCGCCATGCCGGTAATAATCAACTTCGATTGCGGTATCGATGCGGCACAGTAGCGGAATTTCACGATGCTGACCATTTTTGCCATGAATGACAAGCATCACTTCCTGTTGAGGATGGATGGTGTCAATACCAAGAATATCGAATTGCTCATTGCCTTTGATGTCGAGGGATTGTACGTTATCGTTGCCTTTGAACTGCAATGGCAGCACGCCCATGCCGACCAGGTTGCTGCGGTGGATACGTTCGTAGCTTTCTGCGATGACAGCCTTGACGCCCAGCAATTGAGTGCCCTTGGCTGCCCAGTCCCGGCTTGAACCGGTGCCATATTCTTTGCCGGCAAAAACGATGGTGGGAATATTCTGAGCGCTATACTTCATGGCAGCATCGTAAATCGGCATTTGTTCGCCATCAGCAGCACCATTGCTACGGAACAATGTTATACCACCTTCACTGCCCGGAATCATTAGGTTTTTGATGCGTACATTGGCAAAGGTGCCGCGCATCATGACTTGATGGTTACCGCGGCGGGAACCATAGCTGTTGAAATCGGTTTTACTGACCTGGTTGGCAAGCAGATATTTGCCTGTGGGCGAGGTTTCCTTGATAGAGCCAGCTGGACTGATGTGATCGGTCGTGACCGAGTCGCCGAAGACCGCTAAAGCCCGTGCGCCGCGGATACCGCCAGGTTTGCTGGCAGGTGCCGGTTGCAGTGAAAAATCCTGGAAGAAAGGCGGTTCGGCGATATAGGTGGAATCAGGCCAGTTATACAGTTTGCCGCTGACTGAAGTGATATTGTTCCAGAGCGGATGATCCTGGGTGAAATCGCTATAGAGCCGGCGGAAGGTATCCGCCTGGGTAGCGAATTTCATCAGCGATTCGATTTCCGTGCTGCTTGGCCAGATATCGCGCAACCAGACCGGCTGATTGTCCTTACCCAAACCGAGGGGCTCGGTGGTGAGATCTTTCAACGCGGTGCCAGCGATGGCATAAGCCACCACCAGCGGTGGAGAAGCCAGAAAGTTGGCGCGGATATTGGCGTGTATTCTCGCCTCGAAATTCCGGTTGCCAGACAGAACGGCTGAACAGATGAGGTCTTCCTTGACGACACATTCTTCGATGAGCTCTGGCAGTGGGCCAGAGTTGCCGATGCAGGTAGTGCAGCCGTAGCCTGCCAGACTGAAACCGAGCTGCTCCAGGTAGGGCAGCAGCCCGGCTGCGGTCAGGTATTCCGTCACCACGCGCGATCCCGGCGCAAGGGAAGTCTTGATGTGATGTTTGACACTCAGGCCTTTTTCAACCGCTTTTTTAGCAAGTAATCCGGCAGCGAGCAATACTGTCGGATTGGACGTATTAGTACAAGACGTGATCGCAGCGATCAGGACATCGCCATGACGCAGTTCAACTGGTTTGCTCAAGCCAGTAGAAGGCATGATTTTGACAGTATTCTGGGTAGGGCGATTGTTGACCAGTTCGACCACGTTTCTGTCAGAACCAGGCGGTAGGTTGGCTGTATCCTGATTGATCGGATTAGTGACACATACCTCGATCGGACTAGTGACACATACCTCGTTATTTGGGCAACTGACATCGCGGGTGGTATAAGCGCGCATAAGCTCTTCCGCTGACTTGCCATAGCCATTTTCAGCCACGGGTTTGCTGAACAGCTCAGTAAAGGTTGATTTGAGATCGTTAAGTGCGATGCGGTCCTGCGGGCGCTTTGGTCCAGCCAGTGAAGGTACGATTGTGCTCAGATCGAGTTGCAGTTCCTGGCTGTAGTCAATGTCTCCCTTGCGCGGCATGCCATAGAGTTCCTGCGCTTTGAAATACGCTGTAAACGCATTGATTTCCTCAGGGGTGCGGCCAGTGTTTCTGAAATACTGGAGGGTGGCGTCGTCGACCGGGAAAAACCCCATGGTGGCGCCATATTCAGGTGCCATGTTGGCGATGGTGGCGCGATCGGGCAAGCTGAGCGAGGCAGCACCTTCACCAAAAAATTCCACGAATTTACCGACTACTTTCGCTTTACGCAGCATTTCAGTGACGGTCAAGACCAGATCGGTGGCGGTCACACCTTCGCGCAATTGGCCGGTCAGGTTGACGCCGACTACATCGGGAGTGAGGAAATAAACTGGTTGCCCCAGCATGCCTGCTTCCGCTTCAATTCCACCTACACCCCAACCTACCACACCGATACTGTTGATCATGGTGGTGTGAGAATCAGTCCCGACCAACGTGTCGGGATAAATCAGGTCATTTTTTTGGTGGACACCGCGCGCCAGGTATTCCAGATTGACTTGATGCACGATGCCAATGCCGGGCGGAACGACCTTGAAAGTATCGAATGCCTGCATCCCCCACTTGATGAACTGATAGCGCTCTTTATTGCGGTGAAACTCCATTTCCATGTTACGCATTAGTGCATCCTTATCACCATAGTAATCGACTTGCACCGAATGGTCGACCACCAGATCAACTGGCACCAGAGGCTCAATGCGCCTGGGATCTTTGCCTAGCCTTTCTGCAGCGCTGCGCATGGCAGCCAGGTCGACCAGCAGTGGCACGCCAGTAAAGTCTTGTAAGACGATGCGTGCGACCACGAAAGGAATTTCATGTGTGCGGGTGACATTCGGTTGCCAGCCAGCCAGCTGCCGGACATGGGTTTCGGTAATCTTTTTATCATCGTAATTGCGCAATACCGATTCCAATACAATACGGATTGAGACAGGTAATCGTGAAATCTTGCCAAGACCGGCTTCTTCCAGTGCCGGCAAGGAATAAAACTGGATGGTTTTGCCATCAGGAAGTTGCAATGTTTTGAGCGAGTTGAACAGGGTATGGGTCATGTAAGTGGCTCCTTAAACGTAGAGTGGACTCGCATAAGCGGTTAATAGTGCAGTTGCAGTGACATTTTGTTTGTTGAATCTTGTACTATATTCCCATCCATTGCTTATTTAAACCCTCCCTCCCTACAGCAGAATTTTGAATGGTTATGATTTATCTTGATTTGAGTTTATCATTCCAACCTTATCGCGACAAAAAATAAGGTAAAAAATGAGTATTGAACAATTAAGCAGAGATCATGGCATTGCCGGTCGAGTTGAGTTTATTGAAGGGCAAGGTGGTTTTCCATTTATTCGCGTCAATCATGCCAAAGCTCATGCACTGATTTCGGTCTACGCAGGTCAGGTACTTTCTTTTTGCTCTGCGGGTAAAACGGATGATCTGCTGTTTCTCAGCGAGAAAGCCTATTATCAGGCAGGAAAGGCGATCAAAGGAGGGGTGCCGATTTGCTGGCCATGGTTTGGTCCTGATCCCGAAGGAAAAGATCGTCCGGCACATGGTTTTGTGCGTAACCGCATGTGGGATGTGATCGAAACGGCCGTGGCTGCCAATGGTGATATCCAAGTAGTATTAGGGTTGACGGACACGCCAGAGACACGGGCCATGTGGCCGCATGCCTTTATCCTGCGACTGGAAATTACTGTGGGTGAGACGCTGAATCTGGCGCTGGTAACGCGCAATACCGGCGATCAGGCATTGATCATCACGCAAGCTTTCCATACCTATTTCAGTGTGGGCGATATTCATCAAATTCGTATTTCGGGACTGGAGGGGAGGCGATACATCGACAAAGTCGACGGGGGGCAGCAGAAAACACAATCAGGCGCTGTGACTGTCAATGCGGAAGTAGATCGTATTTATTTGGATGTGTTGAATGATCTTGTGATTTATGATGCCGCCTTGAAACGCCAGATTCGAATCACTTCCCAAGGCAGTCAGACGGCAGTAGTGTGGAATCCATGGGCAAAAATCTCAGCAGAGATGGGCGATTTGCAGGATGACGATTATTTGCGCCTGCTGTGCGTTGAAACCACCAATGCAGCAACGGATAGCGTCACGATACAACCGGGCAGTGAATTTAGACTGATTGCCAATTATCGTACTGAAAATCTGTGAAAAGGAAGTTTCGTTAAAACAAAGTTTCGATAAAACGCCGTTTTATCAGAAATCTGCTGCATGTTCCGATAGGGGGATACGCTTGTTTTGCGCTTCTTCCCCCCTATCTTCTTTCATTGTTGGGATAAGCTGTATTGATCAAAATTTAAGAGAGTGAAAATGAAAACCAGACCAAAAATTATCATCTCAACGCTCGATGCGGAGAGACTGGAGAGGCTTGTTGATTCATTACCCAGCAATGCTTTTCCGGGTAAGGATGAATTAGAGGCTGAACTGATGCGAGCAGAAGTAGTCGATCCTATGGATGTTCCACCTACCGTGGTGACCATGAATTCGACGGTAAGGTTTAGAGTGGAATCTTCGTCTGAAGAATTTGAATTAACATTGGTCTATCCTAGAGACATCGACGCTAGCGGAAGCAAGATTTCAATCCTTGCACCTGTTGGTAGTGCGCTGCTTGGTCTTTCTCAAGGGGATGAAATCGAGTGGCCAAAGCCAGGCGGGGGGGTATTACGCGTACGCATCGTGGAAGTCACCTATCAACCTGAGCGTTCTGGCGAATATCATCGCTAGAGAATCCCTGGCGATAGCGTTTCCAATCGAAATAAGGGCCCGGGTCTGTTTTGCGGTTGGGAGCAATATCAGCGTGCCCTACAATATCGCGAATAGGATAGGCTGTGAGTAAAGCTGATGTAAGCGCAATGAGCTTGTCGTACTGGATGAGTTCAAAGGGCAGCATATCGCTGCCTTCAAGTTCGATTCCGATGGAGTAATCATTGCAACGGTTTCTGCCTTGCCAGCAGGAGATACCAGCATGCCAGGCGCGCAGCGTGCAAGGGACAAACTGGATGATTTCTCCGTTACGGCGGATGAAAAAATGGGCGGAAACTTTGAGACCGCGCAATGGTTGATAGTAGGCATGCGTTGCTGGATCAAGCTGGTTGGTGAATAACTCGATCACACCATTGCCGCCAAACTCATCCGGCGGCAGGCTGATATTGTGGATTACCAGTAGACTGATGGCGCATGTTGGCGGACGCTCATCATAGTTAGGTGAAGGAATGAAACGCGCATTCTCAAGGTAGCCGGCAGCATTGATCTTCATATACTCGTTTTATTCTGGTGGCGATATTTAAGCGGGTGGGCAGATATAATAATGCAAAGCTAGTTCAGTTGCGTTTATTCATGAATGATAGTTAAGCAGGGTCACGCATGCAACAGGGAAAATTTATCACTTTGGAAGGGATTGACGGTGCAGGCAAAAGCACCCATTTGACCTGGCTGGAGAATTTTTTGAACAGCAAGGGAATCGATGTCGTGACAACGCGTGAGCCGGGCGGTACTGCTTTTGGGGAACAGCTGCGTGCTTTGTTGTTGGATCCTCGTCAGCGCATGCATGCCGAAACGGAAACATTGTTGATGTTTGCTGCACGACGGGAGCATTTGGATAAAATCATCTTGCCTTCACTCAATAGAGGGGATTGGGTCATTTCGGATCGCTTCACCGATGCGAGTTTTGCTTATCAGGGCGGTGGCAGAGGCGTTTCTTCTGATAAATTGCAGATACTGGAACAATGGGTACAGGGTTCATTCCAGCCTGACCTGACGCTGTATTTCGATGTGCCCATAGAAACGGCTAGACAGCGTGTCCAATTGGTTAAAGCAGCCGACCGTTTTGAGCAGGAGCAGGATGAGTTTTTTCGGCAGGTACGTGCAGCCTATTTACAGCGGGCTCAGCAATTTCCCGAAAGAATTCATTTGATCGATGCAAGCCAGCCGTTGCATGTTGTAGCAGCTGCATTGGAATGCATCGTGCAGGAAGTATTGTTTAATTGAGCATCATAGCGTATCAGGAAATGAACGAACTCTACCCTTGGCAACATGCCATCTGGCAACAAATCAGAAGCACGGCTGCTTCGAATACACATGCTTTGCTGCTGAAAGGCAGAAAAGGAATAGGCAAACTTGCTTTTGCACGTTATCTTGCCAAGTCTTTATTGTGTCAGCGGGTAACGGCAGAACAGGCAGCGTGTGGACTGTGTACAAGCTGCAGATGGTTCGAACAGGAAATACATCCTAATTTTTACTTAATGGTGCCAGCAGCATGTATCGAGCCATCGGGCGAAGCGAATCCTGGGCGCAGCAGCACAGACAATCAGGATACAGACACTGCCAGATCCCGGAAGAAGCCCAGTCAGTACATTACTATCGAACAGGTGCGGACGCTGGATGATTTTGTCTATCTTTCTGGTCATCAGGATAGCATCAAGGTGGTTCTGATTCATCCGGCAGAAGCTATGAATATAGCAGCAGCCAATGCGTTGTTAAAAAAACTTGAAGAACCGCCACCCAATGTTCTGTTCATACTGGTGGCGCATCGATCACAGGAGCTGCTGCCAACGGTTCGCAGTCGTTGCCGGCAAATTACCCTACCTGTCCCTGATGTTGCTGCTGTGCGCAACTGGCTAACGCAGCAGGGAGTTAAACATCCCGATCTGTGCCTGGCTTTGGCAAGCGCCTCACCATTGCAGGCAGTAGTGTTCAGCCGTGATGATTATTTTGCCTTGTACACCGATTTTATCCGGCAAGTCAGCTTGCCGGATAGCTTTGATCCTATTTCTCTGGCTGGTAAGCTACATAAGCTGGATTTGCCGGATATTGTCAGCTGGCTGCAAAAGTGGTGCTATGATCTGATGAGTTATCGCATGACAGGAAAAATTCGCTACCATCTGCAGCAGGAAAAAATCATAAAGAAACTTGTGGCAACGGTTGATCCGGTACAGCTTGCCCGATTCTGGCGCAACTTGATCACCACCCAGCAATTATCGCGCCATCCGCTTAACGCCAGACTATTTCTGGAAGAAATGCTGCTTTCCTACCTCAAGGTGATGGCGCCAGAGCGATACGCAAGTTAGTCTGATCGCGAGAAGCAGCATGAATGTTTCTCTTCTTGAATCGACGGGCACGGCACAGAGCCGTATGAACAGAATACACAGCAGTCACCTGGCTTCGGCTGGAGCAACGCGCCACAAACCTTGCAGTCGTAAAACCACCGGCATGCAGTTGTTGTCATTGTTTCTGCTTCTTTATGGCCACAAAACCGACACGTAATCACCGATTCTAAAATGACAACAGAAATTGGATTCATTAGACAGTCAAATTTGTTACCACTCATGTGAAAGTTCGGTGAAAGTTCGAGATGATTACATTACCACCCTTTGACAACGTGTTCTGATTTCTTTGAAAGAAAGGGATTATTGCTCATCCCTTTCTTCTACAATAAATTAATCTTTGGTCTCTATCTGTATCATAGGCTCAGATTCAATCGTTTTTAAAGCCACTGGCCTGTGTCGTGGTCTCCTGGGAGGATTGAATTCTTCTACTATTTCAGAAACTTTATCTGGAGCAGTCTCGATCATGACTAAGCCACTTTTGGTTAAATCCGGTAATTCGATAACCGCGCGTGGTTCAGATGGTTGAGGTGGAGTGGGCGAGGAGGCAGGTGGTTCATGTTCTGCTGGAGCCGGGGCGCGTTCTAATGATAAGTCAAACGGGGCAGTAGAGGATGCTGGTAAAAGATCAGGCGCATGATCTGCTGATTCAGTTTGTTGACTGGCTTCGCTCATCTCTGATGCTGTATTTTCTGCCTTAAAAGTCAGAAGTTTCTGAGTTTCTGCTTGCGCATAAAAATGGGATTCAGGCTCAGCTTGTACGAAGGAGGCGATATCTTCAGTTTCAGTCACGCTATTAGCACGAGAGCGTTCTGTGCGGTCACGTTGACGTCCGCCACGCCGCCGGCGGGAACGTACCCGCTCTTCTACTTGTGCATGAGGTGCTTCAATTGCCGGAATCACTTCTTCTGTTGGTAATTCTGTTTCAGTGAGGAGTATTTTTTCTTCACGCGATGGACGAGCCTGTTTTCTTCGAGCAGATTGGCTGTCACGGTTTTTCTGGACATGTTCTCCATTGTGCCCAGGGGTAATTTGTTCCTGAAGCAGAGCGCCAGTTATTTCATGGAGTGACTCATGTAACGGTTCATTAAGATCATGACGTTTGCGTTGTTCATGCGCCAACATTTCTTTACTGCGCCCGCTTCGGCTGCGATCACGCCGTCCCCGACCTCGCTCGTGACGTTGGGATCTTTCTTTATGATTGCCTGCTATATGTTCTTCTTGCGTGTGTTCATGATTGGTTGGTCTGAACCAGCCGAAGAATTTATCCAGAAATGAGGCTTGTTCGCGAGGTTTTTCTTCACGTACGGGGGCAGGTTGCATAGGCGTGATTCCTTTGACTGCTGCCTGGGGACGTGTTGGTTTGGCTTCCTGGGTTGTCGAGGGGAGCATAATTTCCTCCGCAACTTTTTCCACCATCTCATAACTTGCCTGCATTTCAGTTGATTTGATATCCTCATGGCGCAGCCGGCTAATTTTGTAATTTGGCGTTTCCAGATAGATATTGGGAATAAGGATAATACTAACTTTTAGGCGCGCTTCGATATTATGAATATCAGAACGTTTTTCGTTTAGCAGGAAAGTAGCTACATCGACAGGCAGTTGCACATGCAGTGCACTGGTATGTTCTTTCATGGCTTCTTCCTGGATAATTCTGAGAATATGCAGGGCAGATGAATCGGTACCGCGTATATGTCCTGTTCCATGACAACGTGGGCAGGTGATATAGTTGCTTTCTCCCAGAGAGGGGCGCAGGCGTTGCCGCGATAACTCCAATAGGCCAAAACGTGAGATTTTTCCTACCTGAACGCGTGCGCGATCAAGATGCAGTGCTTCATGTAAACGCGATTCTACTTCCCGCTGATTGCGAGCGATTTCCATGTCAATGAAATCAATAACAACCAGCCCGCCTAGATCTCGTAAACGGAGTTGCCGGGCAACTTCGTCCGCAGCTTCTAGATTAGTATTGAGCGCAGTATTTTCAATATCAGTGCCGCGAATGGCACGGGCCGAATTGACGTCAATGGATACAAGCGCTTCGGTATGGTCGATAACGATTGCCCCGCCTGAAGGCAGAGAGACTTGTCGAGAGTAGGCTGTTTCTATCTGATGTTCGATTTGGAAACGGGAAAATAATGGTACATCATCCTGATACAGTTTGAGCCGGTCAACGTTATCTGGCATGACGTGAGCCATAAATTGGCATGCTTGTTCATAAATCTCAGGATTATCGATCAGAATTTCACCAATCTCGTGATGGAAATAATCGCGAATGGCACGGATGACCAGACTGCTTTCCTGATATATCAAAAAGACACCGCTTTGATTCTTGGCAGCTTCTTCAATCGCGCGCCAAAGTTGTGTCAGATAGTTTAAATCCCACTGTAATTCTTCTTCATTGCGGCCAATTCCGGCAGTGCGTGCAATAATGCTCATACCAGGCGGGATCTGCAGGTGTGAGATAACATCACGCAGCTCTGTCCGTTCTTCTGCGCTGATACGACGGGAAATTCCGCCACTATTCGGATTGTTGGGCATCAACACGAGATAACGTCCTGCCAGGGAGATATAGGTAGTTAATGCGGCACCTTTAGTGCCGCGCTCGTCTTTATCGACCTGAACGATTAACTCCTGGCCTTCCCGGAGTAAACCTTGTATACGATGACTCGGAAAGTCTGCATTCTCGCCGAAGCAGGTGGGAGCAATTTCCTTATAGGGCAAAAAACCGTGACGATCTCCGCCATAATCAACAAAGGCGGCTTCCAGTCCGGGTTCTAATCGGGTAATAACTGCTTTATAGATATTACTTTTACGTTGTTCTTTACCAACTGTCTCAATATCGAGATCAATCAGTTTTTGTCCATCCACAATCGCAACACGCAGCTCTTCTGGCTGTGTTGCATTGAATAACATGCGTTTCATTTTATGCCTCCCGCGCTCAATTCACGGGCAGATCGCTGCATATCGTCAGCGTAGCTTCCTATCGTTTATGCATAATAGAATTCATTGTTCAGATAATTGGGTCATGGTATTAAGAAAAGTCTGGGTGGAGTGGCTATCGTGGTATGGCGCATTGCCGCATTGCAGGGTGTTGTCTTTTGATGTACCTACTCGCTGATACGGGGTTGTGCCAAAATTTGTTTGGCTTGTTTTAAGAAAACTGGCTTTGCTCATTTTAACGAAACTCGCTTCGCTCGTTTTCTCCGATCCAATGGGCCATACACTTCCCACTTTGTCTCTCTTATTCACTTATTCAGACCTTTTTAATTTTTCCTATCCTTGAAGATTGGCCAATTTCCAGCTTGTATCTTGGTTCCTGTATTCCATTCAGTGAACACAGGAACGAAATTAAATTAATACAGGGTTTCGACAAAGTTTATCCCGTCAACGGGCACTACGAAACCAGAAACTAAAATTCATATGTGCTTTGAGCGCGCAAATCTATTACTATCGCTACTTTGAGTGGTGAGCGACATTAACCAAATCAGTGCTGATTTTTTCAACACTTCAAAACTATCAAGTGAGCTAATAATTACCCAGTGGAATCATGTTCATCATGTAATCGGCTACACGAGATGTGTAGTATATGTGGGTATATATGGGAATTCCAATTGAAAAGTATAGGTAAAATTAAAACGCTAGGCAAAAATATTATGCCAGATATGATCAGTGTAGAAAATATCGATGAAAAAAGCGATGGACAGCGCATCGACAATTTTTTCTTCAAGCGTTTTAAAGGGGTGCCTAAAAGCCATATCTATCAACTTCTACGTAGCGGTCAGGTGCGCGTCAACAGTAAGCGTATCAATGCGGATTACCGTTTGCAGCAGAATGATAAAGTACGTATTCCGCCGATCAGAATATCCCAGAGCTGCTCTGTGCAAGATATTAGAAAGATGGCGAAGCCTCATCCTATCACTTTCGAAGTGTTGTTTGAAGATGAATGGTTGCTGGCAATCAATAAGCCATCCGGTATCGCCGTGCATGGTGGAAGTGGCATAAGTCATGGTGTGATTGAGCAATTACGCATATGCTATCCGAACTGGAAGTTTCTGGAGCTGGTGCACCGCCTGGATCGGGAAACCTCCGGCGTGTTGCTGCTTGCTAAAAAACGTAGCGCCCTGGTCGAGGTGCATCGGCAGATTCGAGAAGGAAGCGTGCAGAAGCGCTATTGTGTTTTGGTCAGGGGTAAATGGTGCAACACCAAGCAAAGCGTGAAATTATCGCTTAACAAATATGTGACTGCTGATGGCGAGCGGCGTGTGACGGTTGTTTCAGGGAAAAGGGAGGATAGGAAAGAGTTATCTTCCCATACCGTGTTTATTTTGAAAAAAAATTGGCAAAATTTTAGTTTGCTGGAAGCAGAATTGAAAACCGGTCGCACTCATCAAATCCGGGTTCATTTGGCGCATTTAGGGTTTCCGATCGCAGGAGATAATAAATACGGTGACTTTGCGCTGAATAAACAGTTGATGAAAGGCGAACAGGGATTTAGCCTAAAACGTATGTTTCTGCATGCGAGCAGTTTCGATCTGATCCATCCAGCTACAGGTAAGTACATTCATCTGGAGGCGCCGCTGAGCGATGATCTGACAGTTTTCCTGCACAGGCTGGATGAGGACACAATACCGACAGAGGATGGCAATCATCCTCTGTTATGATCAGTTATTGACAGCAGGTTCTGCTGGTATTTTTTTCTGCGCGGAAGAGTAGCTTGATTGCAGTACGGGATATAACACTTCCCAAACATTTTCAGTAATCAATTTTTGCGCTTGGATATCAGGATGAATACCGTCTGCCAGGAAAAATTCGCGCTTGTCACCAAATCCAGCTAGCAGAAAAGGGATCAGTTTTAATTGATAGCGTTCAGCGAGCTGGGGATAAATATTGCGGAACTTTTGGGTGTAGGCTATGCCATAATTGGGCGGTAATTGCATGCCAGCCAGCAAAGGCGTGACATTGTTTCGTTGACAAGCTTGAATGATGGCTTCCAGGTTATCGTGGATGGATTGAATGGATGCGCCGCGTAATCCATCGTTGCCACCCAGTCCAATGATGACGATATCCGGCTGATGTGTTTTAAGTGCCTGTTCGATACGGTTACGTCCACCCAGAGTTGTTTCACCGCTGATACTGACGTTGATAACTTGATAGTGAGGGGAGAGTGCTTGCAGCCGCTGCTTGAGCAGATTCACCCAACCAGCTTCTGCTGGCAAGCCGTAACCGGTTGATAAACTATCTCCAAGAATCATTACTGTCATCCCGTAAACAGGTCCGGCCAGTAAGGAAGCAATATTGAATAGTAGTAAAAAAAGAATGATTAAAAAATTTTTCATGATGACTAACCGTGCCGTGCAACAGGCATACCATATCGTACGAGCAAACGCCCTGACCAAACAAGTTAATACTGGCGATAATCAACTAACGATTTTGCAGGATATCAACCTGGAAGTAAATGCAGGTGAATCAATCGCTATCGTAGGTGCTTCTGGTTCAGGCAAATCTACCTTACTAGGACTGCTGGCAGGGCTGGATGTTCCGACCAGTGGCCATGTTTATTTGGACGGTGAGGATATTTTCCTGTTGGATGAGGATGAGCGGGCAGCTTTACGTAGCAGACTGCTTGGTTTTATGTTTCAATCATTTCAATTATTGCCCGCATTGACGGCAATCGAGAATGTGATGCTGCCATTGGAGCTTGCTGGCGTAAACGATGCCAGGCGATCTGCCCAGGCGTTGCTTGAACGCGTCGGACTAGGGATGCGGTTAAAACACTATCCCAGGCAACTTTCGGGGGGCGAGCAGCAACGGGTTGCGATTGCACGTGCTTTTGTCACTCAGCCCAAAATGTTATTTGCTGATGAGCCGACCGGTAATCTCGATTTTGCTACCGGTGCCCAAATCATTGAGCTCATGTTTGAGTTGAATCGTGAACGAGGGACAACATTGCTGCTCGTGACCCACGATGAGGCATTGTCCAACCGCTGCTCTCGGCGAATACGCATGGCCAGTGGCAGGATAGTTGACTGACGGGCTATTTCATTCTTTTTTAATAGCGCAATGATGGAATAAGGCATTGGAAGTGACGATTTCTCCCAAAGCGGCGGCCGGCAGAAAACGGTTGAAGCTGGTCTTCAGTTTTGTGCTTGTTGGGCTGATAGCTGGTTTCTGGTTGTTGCGTACGCCCGATCCTGCTGCAACTCGCTCCCGAACTGAGGTCAATGCAATTCCTGTAGTGACTGCTGCCGTAGCGCAACATGATGTTCCAGTTAAATTTAAAACTAAAGGCACAGTCTCTGCCGTGCAAACAGTTGAGGTACGCCCGCAGGTCGCCGCTACGATTAAAGCAGTGCATATCAAGGAAGGCCAGTTCGTGAAGAAAGGCGAGCGTTTGTTCACCCTGGATACACGTGCGCAAGAAGCCAATCTGGCCAAATCGATTGCCCAGCTCGCTAAAACACGCGTCGAATTACAGAATGCGCAGCGTCAGTTCAATCGTCAGCGTGAATTATTTTACAAAAAATTTATCTCTCAGGCAGCGCTCGATGTGGCAGAAAATCAAGTTGATTTGCTGCAGAATCAACTGAGTTTCGATCAGGCTGCAGTCCAGGCAGATCGTGTTGCCCGTGACTATGGGGAGATTATTGCGCCGATTGCGGGTCGTACCGGTGCGATCCAGGTTTATCCGGGCAGTCTGGTACGACCTGAAGCCACCATGCTGGTGAGTATCACGCAGATTGACCCGATTTATATCAGCTTTGTGCTGCCTGAGCGCGAACTGGATAGCTTGAAGCAGGCCCTTGCCAAGGGGGAAGTGAGAGTGAGTGCCCAGCTTAACTTAGCCGATCAGCAAGAACGTGAAGGACGTGTGGTCTTCATCGATAGTGCAGTTGATACTGCCAGTGGCACGATCCAGGTGAAGGCAGAATTTGCTAATGCCGATGGGAAATTCTGGCCCGGCATGTTTGCCAGCGTCACATTGATATCCACTATATTGCCTGATGTATTGACTGTTCCCGTCCAGGCCCTGCAATCCGGACCAGATGGTCAATTTCTTTTTGTGGTTGAGGAACATCATAAAGCGATGCCGCAGCCGGTCAATGTCAGGTTGATCCAGGAGGGCATCGCTGTGGTAGAAGGAATAGAATTGGGTCAGTGCGTGGTGATTGAAGGCGCTCAGCATCTTCGTGCCGGTAGTAGAGTAAACGCAGAAAATACTTGCGGGCAAATGTCCAATTCCACTCAGGCCAGGTTGAAATCTGGCTCGCAGAAGAGAAGTTCTCAATTCCTTTAGGCAATGAATGATGAATCTGGCCGAACTGTGTATACGCCGTCCTGTGATGACAATATTATTGTCATTGTCCGCCGTTATTGCAGGCCTTCTTGCCTATGGCAGTGTTCCGATTGCAGCATTACCTCGCTTTGATACGCCGACCATTACTGTTAATGCCTTACTGCCGGGCGCGAGCCCAGATACCATGGCATCGGCAGTAGCCACCCCGCTGGAGCGTCAATTTTCAGCGATTGCTGGTTTGTCAGTCATCAACTCAACCAGTACACAAGGAAATACCATCGTCACGCTGGAGTTTAATCAGGATCGTGATATGGATAGTGCTGCTGTGGATGTGCAAGCGGCATTGTTGCGGGCACAACAATCATTGCCGGTCGAAATGACAGCGATGCCTTCCTATCGGAAAGTTAATCCAGCCGATACTTCAATTACAATCCTTTCGCTGGCATCTGACACGATACCATTTCCGGAGTTAAATAACTTTGCTGATAAGCTGATTGTGCCAACCTTGTCCACGTTGCCGGGTATAGGTGAAGTACGTGTCAATGGTCAGAAAAAGTATGCCGTCCGAGTGCAAGTCAATCCACTTGCGTTAGCGGCACGTAACTTAACGGTGGATGATATTGCAGCTGCATTGCGGACAGCCAATGACAATTCACCCGTAGGAACGCTGGACGGACCCCGGCAAACACTAATCATTCAGGCCAATCGCCAGCTTGCTAACGCTGATGCCTTTGCGGAACTGATTATTGCTACCACGCCCAACGGTCATCCGGTCAGACTGTCAGAGGTAGCGACGGTTGAAGATAGTGTGGAGTCAGTCAAGACCGCAAGCTGGACAAATGGCCAAGCATCTATCATTCTGCTGGTTTATGCACAACCCGGGGCAAATGTCGTGGCAACTGTTGATGCAGTCAAGGCGGCCTTGCCTGCAATCAACGCGCAATTACCTGCTTCCGTTCAACTGGCGTTTTATCTCGATCGTTCCCAGTCAATCCGGGATGCGATTTCTGATGTGCAAATGACGTTCGGTTTAACAGTGGTGCTCGTCATTCTGGTCATGTTTCTGTTCTTGCGTAAACCCACTGTTACGCTTATTCCGGCGCTATCACTGCCTATCTCATTACTGAGCACGGTGGCGTTCATGCGCGTTTTTGACTATACGCTCGACAATATTTCATTGCTCGCCATTACCCTTGCGGTAGGATTGGTGGTAGACGATGCCATTGTGATGCTGGAGAACATCGTGCGCTATATCGACCAGGGTTTATCTCCGTTGCAGGCTGCATTACGTGGCTCAAAAGAAATTACCTTTACCATTGTATCGATCTCGATCTCACTGGTGGCAGTTTTCATACCACTTTTTTTTATGCCGGGTGTGATCGGCATGTTGTTCCATGAATTTGCTGCGGTCGTCAGCATTGCAGTGCTCATGTCCGCGGTTGTTTCGCTGACGCTCATTCCTATGATGGCAAGCCGTTATTTGACACAGCATTCATCGGCAAGTTGGAGCATGAAATTGACACAATGGTTTGAAAGCGGATTCAATCGCTTACTAGCAGCCTACACGTATTTGCTCGACTGGGCCTTGCGTTACCGGCGCACCGTGTTGGTTATTGCCATCAGCACCTTTTTTGCTGCAGGTATCCTTTTCATGGTGCTGCCCAAAGGATTCTTTCCTGAAGAAGATACGGGCCGCATCATGATTGCCATTGAAGCAGCAGAAGATATTTCTTTTTCAGCTTTGATCCGGCTGGTAAAGCAAACGAGCGAGATCATCGAAGCTAATCCCATTGTCGAAAACAGCATTACTTTCACAGAAGGTGCCAATAACGCCCGGATGTTTATCGGTCTTAAACCGCATAGTGAACGTCCCCCGATGAATAAAGCACTGGAAATACTGCGCCAGGCGGTGCGTGATATTCCGGGTGTTAAGATATTCATGGTCCCCACACAAAATCTGAGGCTTGGCAGTATGCCCAGCAAGAGCCGCTATCAGTACGTGATGCGCAGTGTACGCGCTGAGGATCTCTATGTGACTGCCGATGCCATGATGTCACGGATGCAGCAGCATACGGTTTTTCGGGATGTGACCAGTGACTTGAAACTGAAAGGACTGCAGGCGCGGCTCGTGCTCGATCGTGATAAAGCCAATTTACTCGGTGTAGAAATCGCAGCGATCCGGTCGGCACTTTATAGCGCTTTTGGCGAGCGGCAGGTTTCAACCATTTTTACTTCGAGTGACAGTTACCGGGTTATTCTGCAAGTTGACGAGGAATACCGTACTGATGAAAGTGCTTTTGACAATATTCATGTGCGTGCGAAAAATGGCGCGCTGGTGCCGTTATCGAGTGTGGCTACAGTAGTGCGTGAAATGGGGCCGCTGGCGATCAATCATGTGGGACAGCTTGAGTCATTGACGATCTCGTTCAATCTTGCGTCGGGCGCTGCGCTGGGGGATGCCGCTAAACTGATCGAGCGATTTGAGCAGGAAATGAATCTGCCGGACACGATTTTGACCCAGTTTGCAGGTGATGCGGCTGCTTTTCAGTCTTCTCAAACAAGCCAGCTGACATTGATTGCGGCTGCATTGCTGGTAATTTACGTATTACTGGGGGCGTTATACGAAAGCTACATTCATCCCATTACCATTCTTTCCGGCCTTCCTTCTGCAGCCGCTGGTGCACTGGGTATCTTGTGGTTATTCGAAATTGAGCTTTCCATCATTGCGATGATCGGTATTTTAATGCTCATCGGTATCGTCAAAAAAAATGCCATCATGATGATCGATTTTGCGCTGGCCGCTCAGCGCGAGCAGCAACTGCCACCTTATCAAGCGATTCGTACTGCCTGCCTGCTGCGTTTCCGCCCGATCATGATGACGACACTGGCTGCCATGATGGGTGCGCTGCCGCTTGCCTTGGGTCTTGGCGCTGGTGCGGAGTTGCGGCAGCCGTTGGGGTTGGCAGTAGTCGGTGGCTTATTATTTTCCCAAGTGATTACGCTTTTTATTACACCGGTGATTTACCTTTATCTCGACCGATTTTCAGGAAGCGGTCCAATTCAAATCAACGAGCAATCTGGCATGCTGACTTCCTGAGATGCCCGGAAAAAAAACCTGGGTATAACGCAGAGAATTTTTGATGGAGTGATCTTTATGTATCTTTCTCGACTCTCCTTACGTATGCTGCGTCGTGACTGGCGTGCGGGTGAATTGCGCATTCTTGTGCTGGCACTGATGATTGCGGTGAGCAGCATTACCACGGTCGGTTTTTTTGCTGACCGGGTGCAACTTGCCCTTTCCAGAGAGAGTAACCGATTACTGGGAGCCGATCTGTTGATCATCGGCGATCGTCCCTTGCCAGCACACTATGCGGATAAAGCTGAACAACTCGAGTTAATGACCGCTACCTTGATCAAATTCCCGAGTATGACGAGTAAGGAAGAAAACAATCTACTGGCTGAGATCAGAGCGGTATCACCTGGTTATCCGCTGCGGGGTGAATTACGTCTGGCTGATGATGCCAGTGAAACGATCACGGAACCGGTAACGCGTGGAGCGCAGGGTATTCCTTCCCCCGGTACGGTATGGATCGATGAGAAATTGATGGCTGGACTCGATATCATGCCTGGCGAGGAACTGGCAGTGGGCGCCACGCAAATGACTGTCGCTGCATTGGTTACCCGTGAACCCGATTACTCTGTCGGTTTTATCAATTTGGGACCAAGACTATTGATGAATGCAGCCGATCTGGCTGCAACGGATCTGATTCAACCGGGCAGTCGTGTGACTTATCAATTGTTACTTGCAGGGGAAGAAGAGCGGATTGCTGAATTTCGCAGCTGGGCACAAACACAGCTTGTTCCTGGCCAGCGCATCGAGGGTATTCGCGATGCGCGCCCGGAAATTCGTTCGGCGCTGGAGCGCGCAGAAAAATTTCTGAGTCTGGCAGCGCTGGCGAGTGTGGTGGTCGCTGCCGCTGCCGTGGCACTGGCTGTGCGCCGCTTTATCCAGCGCCATCTGGATGGCTGCGCAATCATGCGCTGCCTAGGAGCCAGCCAGTCGACGATATTACGTCTCTATCTATATCACTTTGCCACCTTGGGATTGTTGGCCAGTGGACTCGGCTGCCTGCTGGGCTTTGTCGCGCAAGAATTCTTATCGCGCTGGCTGGCAGGGATAGTAGAAACGTCATTACCTTTGCCAAGTGGATTGCCTGCTGTGCATGGGTTGCTGAGTGGAATGGTGCTACTGCTTGGCTTTTCCCTGCCCCCCCTGCTCAATTTACGACGTGTCCCGGCGTTACGGGTGTTACGCCGCGATAGCGGCATGACCAATCTCCATGGTTTGGCGGGCTATGCGTTTGGCCTGCTGGCATTATCTCTTTTATTCATATGGGAAGCGGGTGAGCTACGTTTGGGCGTTATGGTGATGCTCGGATTTCTGGCAGCGGTAGCGGTTTTTGCACTGCTTGGCTGGGTGGTGATCAAGCTATTGCTGCTCATGCGGCAGCAAGGTGCCAATGCCTGGCGTTATGGGTTGGCCAATATCCGGCGGCGCACGATCGCCAGTCTGGTGCAGGCAATTGCATTGGGGTTAGGTTTAATGGCCATGCTGGTGCTTACCCTGATTCAGGGTGATTTACTGAAAGATTGGCGGACCAGCTTGCCACCCAATACGCCTAACCGTTTTCTGATTAACATTCAGCCAGATCAGTTGCAGTCTCTGGCAGAGTTTTTCGCCCAGCGTGACATGAGGCAACCTGATTTGAATCCCATGGTGCGTGGCCGTTTAGTGGCTATCAATGAGCAACCGGTGCGTATCAGTGATGATACTGAGACACGCAAGAAGCAGTTGCTGAACCGTGAATTCAATTTATCCTGGGCGGATGAATTACAAGCGGATAATGAGATTGTGGCAGGGCGTTGGTGGCAGAGTGAAGATGCGCTGGCGAATGAATTATCTATCGAGGAGGAAATTGCTGAAACAATTGGAGTCAAGCTGGGCGATCAGGTAACGTTTGATATTGCTGGCAGTCTGTTTTCAGCAACGATTACCAGTCTGCGCAAAGTTGACTGGGATACCTTCCGGGTCAATTTCTTTGTGGTGGTGCGCCCTGGGCAGCTTGAAGCCTATCCGATTAACTATGTGACCAGTTTTTACTTACCACCCTCACAAACCGGTATCATGCACGAGTTGGTCAGAAATTTCCCCAATTTGCTGGTAATCGATGTGGCGGCTGTGATCGAACAGGTGCAGAAAATGATCGCGCAAGTATCCAGCGCGATCGAATTCGTATTCGTATTTACCTTGCTGGCTGGTTTCATCGTGTTGTATGCCGCCATTACGGCTACTCAAGATGAACGCATTTACGAGGCTGCGATTTTCCGCACGCTGGGTGCCAAACGCAGGCAACTGATTCGTGCCTGGGCGGCTGAATTTGCCATACTGGGTGGCCTGGTAGGGATATTTGCCTCTGCAGGCGCAACCGTGCTGGGTCATGTGATTGCCAAATATGCTTTGCATGTTTCTTATACTTTTACCCCCTGGATTTGGTTAGCCGGCATTCTGATCGGTGTGATAGGGGTGACCATCGCTGGATTGCTGGGAACACGTTCAACATTGACACATCCTCCTTTGTGGACCTTAAGGAGAATTGGCTAAAGGTAGCAGCTTACAGCAAAAGGTTAGGATAGAAAGCTATCTTTATTCCGATAGCTTTCTATATCGTTTGCTGATTTGACGCTGATCAATTGCTAATTAATTGCTGACTTTGACAAAAGTGCCATTCTGCTTGATCCATACCTCATTAGTAAACGCGTCGTGGATGGTGTCAGCAGCCGTGCTGAAGCAGTCTGCGACGGACTGACTGGAGAAAGTAGATTTAGTCGCCAGCGTGATGGGCGGATTAACGGTAGCGATACCCTGAGCAATTAGCTCCGTTAATGAGCCATCGAGTTGTGTTGTCACATCCATGCAGATATCGGAATTGACTACCAGATTGGCTTGTTCTGCAGGTGCATTGATGGTGCAATGCTGAGTACTGCCGATG